>JAJQDV010000069.1:0-18168 GCA_021202015.1 Clostridiales bacterium
GTGTGCGGCGAGGTGCTCGTAGCGCAGGAGACGGTAGCGGCGACAGGCCATACCGTAGTAGTTGATGAAGCAGTAGCGGCGACACAGACGACAACCGGCCTGACGGAAGGCTCGCACTGCTCCGTCTGCGGCGAGGTGCTCGTGGCGCAGGAAGTGATCCCGGCGACGGGAGTTACGGATACGCTCGCGGTGCGCAGGGGAAATACCTACTACATGCAGGAGTCGATCACATCCGCGACCGCGGAAACGGCAGTTACCTGCGGGTCTTCAACCGATGAAGTCCTGTTCGGCGACTGGGACGGCGACGGCGTGGACGGGCTCTGCGTGCGCGTCGGAAACGTATATTATTTCTATAATGATATGACAGATAGTGAACCGGATCTCGTAGCCAGCTTCGGAAAGTCCGGCGATGAAGTATTCGCGGGCGACTGGGACGGCGACGTGTACGACACCCTTGCGGTGCGCCGCGACGGGAACAGCTATTATTTCCAGGAGGAACTGACAGATACGAGCGTAGACAGGGTTGTTTACGGGAAGTATGACGATGAGATCGCGGCGGGCGACTGGGACGGCGACGGCATCGACACGCTGGTGGTGCGCAGATACGGGAATGTTTACTATTTCCAGGAGAACCTGATGGATGAGGCTGCGAGCGTAGTGGTGACGATCGGGAAATCGACCGATGAGATCCTCGTGGGCGACTGGGACGGCGATGGCTGCGACAGCCTTGCCCTGCGGCGCGGCGACCTCTATTTCTTCCAGGAAAGCATCGCGGAGGACACGCCGTTTGCCACCGTGACCTACGGAAGGGCCACGGACGAGGTATACGCGGGCGTCTGGAAGTAACGCTGAAAGAATCAGAACAAAAGAAAAACCGTAACAAAAAGAACTGCGGGGACAGGGCCATGCTCTGTCCCCGCGCAGTGATTAAGAGGCAAAAAACCGCCTCCTGCCCGATTCGGGCGAAAAAATCAGGATTTTTTACTTATGCGAAAATCAGATAAGTGCATAAGGCTTGATGAATAAGTATATGCAGAATCCGGATTAGACAAACCTGCGGAATTGAGTTATAGTTTCCATATATAGTTACTATAAGGTCTTTAGCGGTGATTTTGGTTACTGCTTGCGGAGAGGTGTTTTGAGGATCGTGGCATGAAGGGGATTTATAAGTGCAAGGCGCTGTTTCTGGCAGCGTTTCTTTTGGTATCTGTGATTATTTTTGCGGGCTGCGGGGGCAGCCTGACAGTCGATGAGGAGCAGTCGCCGAATCTGGTGAATGCTGTGATCACATCTTATAATGAGGGATCGGAGTCGGAGCAGTATGTACAGGTTGTTCTGGAGTTTGACCGGGAGATTTCTGTCCGGGAGGAGAAGGAGGACAGTCTCAGGATTACGATCGCGCAGGAGCGCGTCCAGTCGGACGAGTATACGCTGACGCAGGGGGAGGATTCTGATGAGGCCGTGCTTACGATCTCTGTCACGGCGATCACGAACGGTGTGTTATATATTGAGAAATCGGAGTCCGCGGATGTGATCTCGGATATCATGGACGCGGACGGGCAGTACGCGGCGAATGATTTTACGCTCGAGGGGCTGATCCCGTCCGGGATGACGCTGTCGGATGTTTCCTCGGACGATGTCAGTGTGACGAAGCAGGTGGCTTCTCTCTGGAATATCCGGAGCATTGCCTGGGTCTGCCTGACGAAGGACGGGGAGGTGCTCCCGGTCGAGGAGGAGGACGCTGACGAGGAGCTGGACGGCTATGTGGCGGTTCACGGGCATGAGTTCCTGACGGACGACGATACGGCGATCGCGGAGAATATCGCGGAGTCCCTCTCGCGCGTGTACAGCAGTGAGGATTATGCGTTTTCCAGCGAGGGCAATCAGGTGACGGCCACGGCGGTAAACGGTGAGACAGGTGTTTATGACATTCAGGTCTACCAGTATCTGAGGATCGACGGCGAGGAGGTCGCCTTATCGGATGCAGCCCCGGAGGAGGATGACAGCGGGGACAGTGAGGACGCGGATGATGAGGAAGAGCATGAGCTTGTGAAGCTGAAGGAGCCGGAGATCAACCGCGACCCTTCCGCGGAGGAACAGGCTTTTATAGATAAGCTGCATATCTCGCAGCTCGGCAGTGAGGAACTGCCGGACGGGGGAGAGATCTACTCGACCGTGACTATCACGGGCGATGCCATGTCGGAGGAGGAGGTTTACTCCGTCCGGGATTTTGAGGATCTGATCGAGCTCTCCTATGAGAATGAGAGCATGAACGCGATCGGCCTGCCGCGGACGGTATCGCTGGACGGGAACACCTATTACGGCATCGATCTGGTGAAGTTCCTGGAGCTGTGCGAGGTGGATATTGACGCGCAGTCCCTGTATATGAAGCTGGAGACGGACGACGGCGGCAGCGAGATCGTCGATCTGGCCGCGCTGATCGCGCAGGACGCGGGAGTGACGCTGGTGTTTGCCGATGAGGCGGAGCCTCTGCATGAGACGTCGGAGAGCCTGACGGGACCGGTCGCCTGTATCTGCGGTTCCGCGTCCTATGGCGGTGTGAACCGGATCACGCTGAGCGGGTCCGAGGATCCGACGGATCCGGAGTACCGCTTCCACAACCGCGAACCCTGGTCGGAGGATCTGGACCAGACCTTCACCGTGGAGGTATATAAAAACGGCGCGGAGTATCTCGGCGCCCTGACGACGAAGACTTATACGACGGCGGATCTGGAGCAGCTGATGCGGGATCATCCGGATCAGGTGGTCGGAGGTTATTTCGGTACGAACGGAAACAGTGAGATCTATCAGTATATGGGAACCGGCGGCTGGCTGGATTATTTCGAGGGGATCGATCTGTACTGGCTGCTGACGGAGGACGTCGGCGTGGAGTCGCTGGACGGGCACGCGGAGCTCTATGACCGTTATCTGGAATCCTACGGGACGATCGATAACCTGGCGGCCTATTTTAATATAGAAGAAGACGCGGACTATTATGTGCTGACGTCCGACGGCATCCGCGAGACGGGCGTGGTTCCGGCGATCGCCTGCACGAAGAACGGCTATCCGATCCTGCCGGAGCATGAACACGAGAGCTCCGGATATATCGCGTACAATGTGATGAATCTGACGCTGGACAGTCTGGGGATCGAGACGGAGGTCGGCGTTGTGAAGAACCATAACGGTCCGTTCATCGCCTGCCTGCCGAACCTGGACGGGGTCTACGGCGGGAACCAGGTCGAGACGGGGGCGGACTGCTGCCTGATCCGGCTTTATGTCGACTGAACCCTGTTTTCGAGAATAAAACGGATAAGGAGGAATGCCATTTGAAAAAGATGACAGACAGAATCAGAAAACGAAAACGGCTGCTGGGGGGACTCGCGGTCTGCATTGCGGCTGTCTTTGTTATTATACAATGCTCGGATGTGGCTTATGCCTATTTTAACCGCGGGACGGTGACGATGACGCTCGGAAAGTCCAGCGTGAGTGTCGCGGAGGGATCCTCAGAGAGCTTCAGCGTTGCTTTTTCACCGGCTTCCGATGATCAGCTGCCGGGCTGCGGCATGGCGGAGTGCCCGCAGATCTGCGGAGACAAGGAGTGCCTGGATGAGAATTACAACTGCTGTTGTGCCGGCACGACCTACTCTACATATTATGCGTTTGCGACAGTGACTTCCAGCAACACGAGTGTTGCGACCGCGTCCTATGATAACGGCGTCGTGACGGTGACCGGCGTGGGGACAGGAACGGCGACGATTACGCTGGAGGCTTCGCTTCGCCAGTATACGAGTTCAACGAAGACGGTGGATGTGACGGTGACCGCAAAATCCTCGTCTTCCGGAAGCAGCAGTTCGGGTTCTTCGGGCAGCACCTCGATCGGGGTGACGCAGGTGGCCGGCGCGGATACCTCCTCTGACACGACCGATACGGATACGGACGATACATCCGAAGACTCGGCGGATGAGGAGACAGAGGACTCGGCGGATGAGGAGGAGACCGACGCCGAGGACGACGGCATTACCGTCATCGAGAGCGACAAGGGTACCATCTGGTTTGTTCCGATCACCGGTCTTGAGCAGGGGAAGGAGCAGTTTGAGGAGATTATCGGCCGGGACGACTGCTTTGTGGATTTCCAGATGACGGATGCGGCGGAAACCGTCCTGTACGCATGGGAGTTCTGCGGGTCGGACGTTACCGTGGCGGAGGATATGATCTTTACGATCGACAGCAGCACGACGGCGTTTGAAGGCTGTTCTTACGGCTCTTCATCGGATTCCGTGTACCTGTCCTTTGCGCAGGAAGGGGATTTTGTCGGAAATACGACCGTTTACATGAAGGTGGACAAGTATTTTGCGGATGATGAGGTCCTGAATCTGTATCAGTATGACGCGGAGAATGACGAGGTCACGCTGCTGCAGGAGGGGCTGGAGAATGAGAGCGGCTATGTGACGATGGAGCTCGCGGCCGATGAGGGCGGAGAACTGATCCTGACGAAACAGACGCTGGAGACCGTGGAAGCTGCCGCGGAAGGCGCGGAGGAGGATGAGGATCTGTCCGTGGATGAGGTGACAAACACGAAGTCGGAGACTGCGGCCACCTCCTCTCATAAGGGGGCGATCGCGGCGGTGATTATCATCATTATCGTAGTCGTGATCATCTGCGCGCTTCTGCTGAGAAAGAGTAAGAAAGGCGGCCCGGAAGACGGGGACGCCGATGACGATACAGAGGAGCCGGAGGAGTTCGATTCTGAGGACGAAGCAGACGGGAATGAGGGAATCGAGGAAGATCCGGACGACGATACAGACGGGAATGACGGGATTGAGGAAGATCCGGACGTTGAAACGACAGATGATTCGGAGAGTGAACCATGATCCAGGTAGAGCATGTAAGTAAGAAATTCGGTGATTTCTCCGTCCTGAATGACATCTCCTTTACGGCGGATGAGGGCGAGATCTACGGCCTGATCGGCTACAACGGCGTGGGCAAGACGACCCTGATGAAGATCATCAGCGGTATCTACCGCCCGGACAGCGGCACGGTGCTTATGGACGGGGAAGCGGTCTATGAGAATGCCGGGAAGAAAAAGCAGTGCTTTTTCATGACGGAGGAGGCGACGTATTTCGCGCAGGCCTCCCTGCGGCAGATGCGGCGGTTTTACCGGGGCTATTATGAGAACTGGTCCGACCATACCTTTGAGGGACTGGTCCGGATGTTCGGGGTGGATCCGGATATGAAGATCAGCCGGTTCTCGAAGGGCATGCAGCGGCAGGCTTCCCTGACGCTGGCGTTCTCCACCCGCGCGAAGTATCTGTTTCTGGACGAGGCCTTTGACGGGCTGGACTTTACGATGCGCAGGATGATGCGTGAGATGCTGACTTACTACGCGCGCACGAGCGGCGCCATGCTGCTGGTTTCCTCGCACAATCTGAGGGAACTCGAGGATCTGGCGGACCGGATCGGGATGCTGAGTGAGGGAGAGCTGATTTTCAACGATTCCACGAGACATATGCGGGAGCAGTTCTCGACCTGCCGGTTCCGGCTCGAGGGGGAGCTTCCGGAGCTGGACGCCAGGATGACGGAGCGCGACGGCGACGGTTACCTGTGTATCCTGGAGGCTTCTGAGGAGGAGGCGAGAGAGCGCCTGCTCGCGGCCGGCGCGGAGGATATCCGCATTCAGCCGATCGGCCTGGAGGAGTTTTTCCGGAAGGAGAGAAAGGAAAAGGATATTGACTGGGAAGAAATCTTCGACTGAGGATCATTCAAAATCTGCATATAAAGCAAGACCCGCCCTTCATGATCTCGGGTATGTCGTCGGCAGGAACTACTGGCTGTTTCTGATTACGGTCGCGTATTTTCTGGTCACGATTCCCTTCCTCACGGCGGGGCTGTCTGGAGATTCGATCTTTAATATTGATGTGACGCATGATCAGCTGAAATTCAGGCTGATCCATGACAGCTATCTCGCGGTTGTCCTGGCGGGAGCCGTTGTGCTCGGGATGATCGGCGGGATCGCGTCCTTCCGGTTTTTACAGGATAAAAAGGAGACGACGATATTTTTCTCGCTGGGACTGACCCGGATGCGGCTGTTCGCGAACCGCTGCGTATCGGGCATGGTGATGCTGTTTCTGGGGATCGCGATCCCCATGCTGGTATCCATGGGGCTGAATATCCGTGCGCTGGGCGTCTATGACGGGCTGATCCGGAACACGTTTTATCTCACGGCGGGACTGACGGTGACGGCGGTCTTCAGCTTCCTGGCGGCGGCGATCGTGAGCGCCCTCGCCGGGACGATGGCGGAGACGATCGTCTACTGGTGCGGTTTGATGGCTTCGCCCTACGCGGTCTGCTTTGCTCTGAATCAGCTGATGAACCGGCTGTTCTGGGGGAGCGCCTGGGGCGCGGTGCCCTACTCCGGCACGGACGCGGTCAAACCGGATCTGATGACGAACTTTGCGTGGCTGGATCCGTTCACGTTTTTCTACGAGGACATGCAGACGCATTCCCAGTATATGCGTCCGCTGGCGGAGCCGATCGTTCCGTCCATCGAGCCGGGGAGGCTGATCGGATGGTGCGTCGCGGCGGCGGTACTGCTCGTCCTGGCGATTGTGTTTATGAGAAAAAGAAAAGCGGAGGTGGCGGGGATTTCGGGGACGAACCGCATCCTCTCGGAGTGGCTGATCGCGGTGACCTCGTTTTTCGTGTTTACGCTGATCTTTTCTTTCTTATATCAGTTCAGTCCGCGGCTGTCCTTTGTGCTCGGCGTCGTCGGGTTCGCGGTGGTGCATCTGTTCTGGCGGAAGGCGTTGTTTTCTTACGGAACGAATGGGCTGAGGAGAGGGATCTCGCTGGCGGCGGGAGTCGTTGTTTCCCTCGTGATCTGCGGCGCCTTTTCTACCGGAGGCGCGGGCAGCGTCGAGCGGTATCTGGACAGCGGACAGGCCGTGGCGGCCTCGGTCAGTTATGTCGGTTCGCCGTCGTATCTGTATGAGACGGCGACGGGGAGCAGCACCGGCCGGGGATATTACCTGACCAGTGATCTTACATTTGAAACTGAGGAGGAGATCGCGCTGGTTCAGGAAATTCAGAAGGAGCTGATCGCGGACGGCAGGCAGGCGCTCGCGACGAACGCGGATGATTTTGAACAGACCGTAATCCCCTATGATCTGATTTTTGCATATACGGACGCCGACGGGACGGAACACATCTGGTATTATGACAGGGCGTCCTTCGCGCAGCTCGAGGAACTGCTGGCGCTGGAGGACACCTCTACGGTGCGGGAAGGCGTGGACGCGCTCTTTTCCGGGACGCTGGAGTCGGAGTCTACGGTGTGGGCGAGCGAGGCTTATCAGAGCGGCACGCTCTACCTGTCGAACATCTGGTGTACGCAGACGTTTGAACTGGATCTTTCGGATGAACAGCGGCAGGAGCTGCTGGCCGCCATCGGCGCGGACCGGGCCGCGCAGACCGCGGAGGAGTTTTACTTCCCTGACGAACAGGCCGTGGCGGTGCTGATGTTTTCCCGGAACGGGGAGTATGACTGCCAGTATTACGCGTTTAACCTGGACAATTCCTTTGTCTATGTGACAGAGGAGGATGCGAATCTGATCGCGTGGCTTCAGGAGTACGAGCTGCTGGACCTGGTCACGGCGGACGTCGAGATCGAGAGCATTACACTGCAGGATTTTGATCCTTATATCGGTATGAATGACCTGAGTTATCCGTTCGGCGTTTACTTTATGTCTTACCGTGCGGATTCTCTGGATGAGTTTATGATACAGAAGGACTTCGGCGATAAAAACACGATCACCGGCGCGGACCGCATCGAAAACATGAAATCCCGGCTGAGAAACGGGTATTTCATGAGCGGCGGCGGTTATCTGGCGGCGGTGAAGATCGCGGGAACGGAAGGATACGTCTATATGTTCCTGCCGGAAGAGTAGGGACGGGATCCGCCCGGCCCGGGAATAAAACATGCGTCAGAATAGAAATTTAGGAAGGGTGCTCGGGCTGCTGATCATTGTCCTGGTCATCGTCTTCCTGTTATCCGCGGTGATGGGGCGCTATGCCCTGCGTCCCGCGGAGATAATGGAATTGATCAGAGAAAAACTTACCGGACAGCCGTTCTCCGATGAAGCCTCGGCGACGGTTCTGTTTGGGAGCAGGCTGCCGAGGATCGCAGCGGCGATGCTGATCGGGTGTGCGCTCTCCATGTCGGGGGCCTCCTACCAGGGGATTTTCCGGAATCCGATGGTTTCGCCGGATCTGCTGGGCGCCTCGGCGGGCGCGGGCTTTGGCGCGGCCCTGGGATTCCTCTGTGATCTGCCGACGGTGCAGACACAGCTTCTGGCCTTCTGCACGGGCATGGCCGCGGTTTTTATCACGCTGATGATCAGCCGTTTCGTGGGAGGAAAACAGGAATCCTCTCCGGTGCTTCTGGTGCTTTCCGGCATTGTGGTAGGGGCGCTGTTCCAGGCGTTCATCTCCATCGTGAAGTATGTGGCGGATCCGTTTGACACGATGCCGTCCATCGCGTTCTGGCTGATGGGAGGACTGACCTATGTGACGTCCTCCGACATCCTGTTTCTGCTGGTTCCGGTGCTGGCGGGCAGTGTGATCCTGTTCCTGCTCCGGTGGAAGATCAATATTTTATCCTTCGGGAACGACGAGGCGGAGTCCCTCGGGGTTTCGGTGAACCGCTGCCGGGTGATCATCATCATCTGCGCCACGTTTATGACGGCGGCGAGCGTCGCCGTGGGCGGGATGATCGGCTGGGTCGGCCTGATCGTACCGCATTTCGCCCGGATTCTGGTGGGTCCGGACTACCGCAGGATGCTTCCCTGCACGGCGGTTCTGGGCGCCGCGTTCCTGCTTGTCGTGGACGACGCGGCGCGGTGTCCGTTCCCGCAGGATCTGCCGATCGGTATCCTGACGGCGATCATCGGGGCTCCGGTGTTTGTCGCGCTGCTGGCGAAGGGAAGAAAAGGGTTCCTCGCGTGAGCCGGCGGGAAGTGCGCAGACGGAGAAACGGTGTTGTTTAACGAAAGCGGGGTTTCCGGCGTGAGCCGGCGGGAAATGCGCAGACGGAACGGAAAGAAATAAAAGGGGTATCTGACATGAAAAGGACGATAAAGATTCTTACAGCTCTGGCGGCTCTGGTGTTTTGCCTGTGCCTGGCCGGATGCGGGGAGAAGAATCTTGAATATACGATCACGGTGACCGGCGAGGCGACCGCCTCCGGGACGATCACCTTCCTGGACTACAGCATCAATGTCTACCAGGATCTGGCGAGCAATCCGTGCGGCGACTGCGAGGACCAGCCGGTGCATCTGTATGTCGGCGCGGACGCGGAGGAGACCGCCCAGGCGATTTCGGATGCCATTGAGCGGGCGGATGATCTCTGGGAGGTGGTGAGCTGTGCGGACGGCGTCGTGGTGCTCCGTGAGAAGACGGAGGGCAGCGTCGAGGAGATTCCCGCGATCACGGCGCCGGAGGGGCTGACGCTCACGGCCAGCGTGTCCGGCAGGGAGGTCACGCTGCTGGCCGGGGAGAGCGACGCCTCGGACGATGAGGATGAGGAGGTGGAGTTTCCGGAGGATCCGCAGCGGCTCGCGGCGGTCTACGGTCCCTCCTATGAGCTGCTGACCATGCTGGGCGCGGAGGATAAGATCGTGGTGCGTGCGGACGTGCAGACCGAGGATTTTCCCTGGGCCGAGCAGGTGTTTTCACGGATCAGCGATACGCCGATGTTAAATAACGTACATACCTCCGTGAACTTTGAGGAGCTGATGAAATATGATCCCGATATTGTATATACTTTTCCGAGGGAGAATGAGCTGACCCAGCTGAAGAACGCGGGTGTGGCGGCCCTGGCGGGCGAGACGAGCGAGACGCTGGATGATGTGAAGGAGCAGGTGCGAAGGTATGCCGCCACCCTGGGCGAGGACGCCGAGGCGCGGGCAGAGGAATACTGCGAATACTTTGACGAGAAGCTCGCCGAGGTGCGCGCGATTACGGACGAGATCCCGGATGAGGAGAAACCGACCGTCTATTACGCGGGCGTGGATGTGCTGACGACCTATGGGAAGTATTCCGATATTATAGAGGTGATCGAGGCGGCGGGAGGGATCGCGGTCTCGGCCGATCTGGAGGCGGGGAACCGTTCCCAGATCAATTACGAGCAGCTGATGTCGTGGAATCCGGATGTGATCTTTATCGATCACGGAGGCATGAACGACGGGGAGACCGTCGAGGAGCTGAAGGAGGAGATCACGTCGAACAGCGTATACAGCTCGCTGACCGCCGTGAAAAACGGGGAGATTTATCTGAGCCCGTCCGGCGTGTTCTACTGGGATATGGGGATTCAGAAAATCCTGCTGGTGATGTATATGGCAAAGACGCTCCATCCGGACGCGTTCGCGGATCTGGATATGGAGCAGGAGGTCATGACGTTTTATCAGACGTTCTTCGACTATGACCTGACCAGCGACGAGGCCTACCGGATCCTGAATCGTTTGTCACCGGAATAATCCCGGATGACAGACTTTCCCCGGAATGACAGGACAAATAACGCAGAGACGGACCGGCAGAGGACGCATGTTGAGAAATCGGCAGAGGACGCGTGCTGAGAAACCGGCAGAGGACGCATGCTGAGAAACTGACAGAGGACGCATGCGGATAAACCGGCAGGAAAAGCGAGTGTATAAATCAGGATGAAAACAGAGAAATGCTGGAAATAAAGGAAGCGGTACTCGGTTACCAGGGGAAGCAGAGCAACAAAATAGTGCTGGACGGACTGTCCTTTACCCTGGAGCGCGGCGAGCTCCTGTGCATCCTGGGCGCCAACGGCGCGGGCAAGACAACGATGTACCGCACGGTGCTCGGATTTCTGCCGCTGCTCGGCGGAAGCATCCGGGTAGACGGGACGGAAATCGGGGAACTGTCGCGGTCACAGCTGGCACGGCTGATCGCCTATGTCCCGCAATACCATTCCCCGCCATTTCCCTACTCGGTGTTCGATGTGGTGCTGATGGGCAGGAGCGCGCATCTGCAGCAGTTTGCGACGCCCGGGAAGGAAGATGAGGAGATTACATACGAGATGCTGGAGCGGATGGGAATCCGTGATCTGAAGGATGAGGTTTACACCGAGATCAGCGGCGGCGAGCGGCAGCTCGTGCTGATCGCGCGGGCGCTGGCGCAGCAGTCGTCGTATATCCTGATGGACGAGCCCGCGTCGAACCTGGACTACGGGAACCAGATGCGGATGCTTTCGACCATCCGGGAGCTCGCCGGACAGGGCATCGGGATCTGCTTCACCTCCCACTATCCGACGCACGCCTTCCTTGCGGAGGCCTCTGTGCTCGCCATTGAGGGGAAGAATGAGATGAAAAAGGGCAGCGCCGCGGAGATCATCACGGAGGAGCTGCTGCTGCGGATGTACGGACTGGACGCTGAGATCCGTCCGGTCGCGGACAGGGACGGGAGGACGCATTCCTCTATCCTGATTCATATGTAAGGAACTGTGAAGATTAATTCTTTAACAGGTCCGAAGGAGGAAATTTATGAAAAACGAAGAACTGTACCGGATACTGAAGGATAAATTCCGGGATATTGCCCGGGAACATCAGCTTTTTGAGAAAGAGATCGTCGTTCGCTGCCGCTCCCTGACGCCGGAGGAGGCGATCGGGAAGACGGAGCGGACGGATTTTCCGATCCTGACCGGTAAGGACATTATGATACAGGCCGAATTTGACGGCGGCATCGGGCAGGCGTTTACCTGCGCGCCGGCTTCGTTTTCGGGAAAGCTGGAGGAAATTCTGGATTTTGATATTCTGGGAAACATTCATGACCGCGGGATTTTTATCGCGGCGCTGAACGCCGTGACAAGGCGGTACGGTCTCTGCGACCGCTCCATCCACTGCAGGAACGACGGCCCGGAGATCTGTTCAGGGAAGGCGATGGAGTATCTGACGGAGACTTACGGAAAAGATGTAAGAATCGCTCAGATCGGTTACCAGCCCGCCCTGCTGGAGGGGCTTTCGAAAACCTTTGATCAGGTGCGGGTTCTGGATCTGGATCCGGTGAACGTGGGAGATGCAAGGTTCGGCATTTATGTGCTGGACGGCGTGAAGGACTATGAGGAGACGGTGCTCGACTGGGCCGAACTCGTGCTCTGTACCAGCAGTACGCTGGCAAACGCCTCGATCGAGAATTTCCTGGACATCGGGAAGGAAGTGCTGTTCTACGGCACGACCGGTGCGGGCGCGGCGGCGCTGATGGGCTGGAAACGGCTCTGCTACGCGGACTGAATTTTGGTATTAACAGCGGATCCCCGCCGCCCCTGAGGGACAGCCTTCGTTGTGGTCCGGAGGCTGTCTGGACGGGACGTCCGGGGAGAAGCTGTTGATATAAATAAAAAGGTACTCCTGAGGAGTATAAAAAGAAAGGAAGGTAACTTTATGAAGCATTTTTCAAAGAAACTGCTGGCCTGGATGCTTTCTGCGGCGATGGTCTTCAGCTGCAGCGGCATCATGGCTTTCGCGACCGAGACGGACGCGGCGGACGCAGACGCGGTTGTCACCACGGCGGACGACAGCTCGGAGGAGCTGCCCGAGAGCGAACACAACTACGCGAACGGAGAGGATTACACGTGGGAGTACACGCTTGAGGGCGCGACGAACGGCGTCTATGTAACCTTTGACGAGGAAACCTATACGGAGTCCGGCTATGATTACATCTATATCTATGACGCGGACTACAATCAGACCGGCAGGTATTCCGGCAGTTCGCTGGCTGGGGCTACCATCTATGTGCCGACAGCGACGTTTTACATCCGGCTGACGTCGGATTCGACTTTAAACGAATGGGGTTTTAAGGTCACCTCTGTGGAGGCGGCCGGCGACACGATTGATCTGGAAACCTACGCGACCATGAGCGTAGACAGTCAGATTGCGGTCGGAGCAGAGCTTTCCGGGCTTTCGGTCACACTGTCCAGCTTGACATTGACGGAGGGTACGGATTACACGGTATCCTATGATTCCAGTTCGGTCGGCTACATGACCGTGACCGTGACCGGTATCGGCGGTTACACGGGGACACTGACAGCGGAGGTTTATGTATACGCGGAGGGCGAGATGCTGGGGGCCGAGATTTCCACTTCGCCCCGGAATGTGCGTCAGTCCTCGGCAACTACGACCACGAACCTGCTCTCCCTGAGCAACATGACGAGTGACTGGCAGGACAGCATCACCTCTATAGAACTGGTTCCGGTTGACCTGGATGAGGACGGGAATATCACCGGCATCACGGAAATCGAGGGTGCGGAGTATCCCACTGCGCCGATTGCACAGACGCTGACGTCTGATGATTTTTATTTCTACGGCAGCTACCTGAGAATCTCCCGTACGTCTGATGATCCGATCGTCTATGTCACCGCCGGCCGGAATCCGATCACAGTGAACGGCCACGACTATCAGCAGTCCCAGGCCTATCTGGTGACCATCCAGGCGGACGGTTATCAGGACAGCACGGCGATCGTGACCTACTATGTCGGCACATCGCAGACCTTCTCCATCATCATCGATGAGGACGGAAGTGCGGCAACCACGGATGATCAGACCACGGTTAGGACCTGGACCGCCGAGGAGCTTGAGGCCATGGATGAGTACTCGTTCGCGAACGGTTCCTCCCAGTGCGGGATGACCGGTTTCCGGACGTTCACGACCTGGGGCGTTCCTCTGAACACCCTGCTGGAGGAAGCGGGTGTGACGGTTTCCGAATCTGACTATTTCCTTATGGATACGTCGGATGACTACGGCAATAACTTTACCTATGAGGAACTGTTTGGCACGACACGCTATTTCATGAGCGGCATCTACGAGGATGGATTTGCGGACTGGTATCAGGCGTTATACGAAGAATATCGGGGCGGCGACACAAGCTCAACGGCTACCCTGCGGCGGTACCTGGCGGAGCGCGCGCTGGCAAATGATTCCACCATTGAGCCCCGTATCAATACGCAGTATGTAGAAACGACATTCAGCAGTTCTTCGATCGCTACCGCGGTGCTGCCGACGGCGGAGAATACGACGTTCGATTCTCTGGTTTCCTATGAGAATCAGTTCCGCTTTGTATACGGAATCGCGATCGAGAAGGATGAAGTTACGGTCACCTTTGATTCTCAGGGCGGCTCCGATGTGGATTCTCAGAAGGTGCTGACCCACTATATGACTTCCTCCAGCAATACGACCTGGTCCTCCAGCTACTGGGTAGAGGCACTGGTCATCTACCGCGGCGCGGGTGAGGCGTCCACAACAACCTCCGATGCGGCTGAGACGATCACGGAGCCGGAGGATCCGACACGGGAGGGTTATACCTTCGCGGGCTGGTATACGGATGCGGACTGCACCGAGGGCAATGAGTTTGACTTTACCGCGGACGACGGTACCGTGGATGTGAACACCACGCTCTACGCGAAATGGGAAGCCAACGATAACAACCTCGAAGTGTATGGCAGCACGGATACGATCAACGCCGTAACGGTGGGATCTGAGATTGATCCGGTTGTGTATTGCGGCGATACTGTACTGACAGAGGGGACGGATTACACACTGGCTTATGACACCAGCGAGGCCGGCGTGACCAATGCGGTGATCACCGGTATCGGAGATTACTGCGGAACACTGGAAGTGGCGTTCTGTGTGTATGACAGTGAGAATATCGTCACGATCACAGATTTCGCGATCGGAAACGCGGAGCATGACGACGCGGACGAGGAGCTGAATCAGACGATCATTGTGACGATCACCTTCAGTGAGGATATCGTGATGACGGCGGACGACCTTGCGGACGAGCTGCTGATCACCATCGCGGGCGGCGATGTCTACGATACGGCCCGTGATATTTCCTACGAAGTGGTGAACGGCAATCAGCTCGTGATCACCATGGTTTCCACCGATTGGGTTGCTATCTATGCCGGCATTCTGCAGGTGTCGGATGCAGGCGGCGTGGCTGACGTCATCGACGGGCTGGAAGCGGCGGATTCCTCCAAGACTCTGCTCTGGGAGACCCAGTCCGCACGGATTCCGACCGGTATTGTTGTGACAAACGACATGATTGAAGGCACTGCTGACGCGGCGGCTTCCACTTATGTGAATGTAGCTCATAAATCGAATATGCGCGGTATGTATTTCTTTGAACTGGTCAGCACCGTAAATGGTGAGGAGACTGTGATCTATACGACAAACAGCCATGCGCATAACTTCTATACATCTGTTGATGAGGCCTACATCGCGAGCGCGATCGCGACGGCGATCGATTCCGTGGATGGTTTTTCCGTCGAATACACTTCCGGCGATACCGGTTTTGTGCTGACGGCGGACGACGCGACAGAGGGCGAGACGATCGCAATCCGTTTGAATGAGTGCGGCGCCACCATCAACGAGGCCCATGCATCGACTACAGCCGCGATCGAGAATGAAACTAACGGCACCTATGAACTGGCAGAGTACTGTGATTTCTGCGGCGAGGAGGTCAGCCGCACGACGACGGCGGTCGGCGATACCATCGGAGTCCGCAGAGGCAATACGTTCTATCTTTCCTCTACGCTTTCCGGAGGAGAAGTCGGACAGACCTTCACCTATGGGAAAATGGACGATGAGATCCTGGTCGGCGACTGGGACGGCGACGGTGTCGATACACTGGCGGTGCGCCGCGGAAATGTTTACTATTTCACAAATGATCTGACCGGTGATACCGCGGAGACGGATATTGTTCTTGCCTACGGCAGAGATACCGATGAAGTCCTGGTCGGCGACTGGAACAACGACGGCTGCGATACGCTGGCGGTGCGCCGCGGAAACAAATACTACTTCAGCAATGATCTGGAGAGTGAGACGGCGGAGATCGTTCTTCCTTACGGCAGAAGCACCGATGAAGTCCTGGTCGGCGACTGGGATGGCGACGGCTACGATACGCTGGCGGTACGCCGCGGAGATACCTACTACTTCGGCAATGATCTGGTGACTGAAGTGGCGACGGTCACATCAGTCTTCGGATCGGAGGGCACGGAAGTTCTGGTCGGCGACTGGAATTCCGACGGCTGCGACACGCTGGCTGAGCGTATCGATAACGTGTATGGTATCCAGGCTTCTATTGAAGATGCGGATCCGTATGTATCAGTGAGTTTCGGAAAACTGACAGACGATGCATTCGCGGGTCAGTGGGACTGATTTACAGACAGCTGCGGATTTTGCAGTAAATAAAACGGACTGCCGTGTGAGCGGCAGAACCTGACAGGATGAGCTTATTCTTCCGTCTCCCGATATTTTCGGGAGGCGGAGAATAGGCTCTGACTCGCTTCCCGGATTTTTCCCGAAGAAAGGACGGGAAGAAATGTCAGAAAAAAAAGGAGGGAATATGAAAAAGAAACTGTCAAAAAGAACACTGGCGTTTTTCCTGGCTCTGGCAATGGTTTTTGCTCTCCTTCCCCTCAGCGCTCTTGCGAATGAAAGCAAAACGGATTCCACTTACAATCACGGTACGATCTCGGTGACTGCGGACGGGAGCACGGCTCTGGACGCGGGGGAGACGGTTACGATCACGATATCGCCGTACATTCATATGCAGTATCAGGGCTGCCAGATGGACGGATGTCCGGAGATCTGCGGCGGAGAGGACTGCTTTGTCGTAGGGAAGGGCTGCGGCTGTACGAAGACGCCGACCCTGCGTACGGCTACGGTCACCACAGCTTCCAGCGATGAATCGGTTGCGGTTGTGGATGCGTCCGTGACCGCGGAATCGGGAACGGCGACCTCGGTCGGCGACACCCTCGATGGGACCGTTACGGTGACTGCGGTGGCAGAAGGATCCGCGACGATCACCGTGACCGCGAGCCTGTGCGACTGGGTCAGCGTGACAAAGAGATTTACGATTACTGTGAGCGATGATACGGGAGACACCGGAGACACGGGAGACACCGGAGACACGGGAGACACCGGAGATACGGAAGATACCGGGGAAAAGGCCGAGGCACCGACGCTGCTCTCTTCAAGCCTGAGCCTTCGCGCGACCGGCGCAACGAAAGGAGAGACGCCGAGTTTCGGCATTTATCTGATGAACGGAAGCAGCGACTGGGCAGAGAATGTAACCTCTGTGACTCTGGTGGATCTGCGGGACGGTTCTGAGAGGGTCCTCTCAGAGGATCTGTATACGGTAACGGCGGGCACGATCTCTCTGTACCGCACGGATGAGGATCCGATCCTCTCCATCACGACCGAGGAGCGCTCCGCGGATTTTGAGATCATTGTCACCGCCACGGGCTATGAAGATCTGGACGAGGTGTTTACAGCTACCATGTACGGGGCGCAGACCTTTACGCTCCGTTATCTGGACGGGGACGGG
This sequence comes from Clostridiales bacterium, assembly GCA_021202015.1. Classification (GTDB taxonomy): domain Bacteria; phylum Bacillota; class Clostridia; order Lachnospirales; family Lachnospiraceae; genus Eubacterium_I. The sequence continues at coordinate 17,398 of JAJQDV010000069.1, forward strand.
AATGTGATCATTTCCGAAACGTTTACGAAGGATGAGATCATTGCGCTCAGTCAGGAGGACGAGCTTTATTACAATACGATCTGTGATATGACGGGACTGCGTTCTTTCCGCGCGAAGGGAGTGTATCTGACGGATCTGCTCGACGAGGCAGGGATTGATTTCTCCGAGGGAATGACGATGGTGCTGCGCACCAACGATCGGGCGGAAGGTGAGAATGATCCCACGGATCAGGACGCTTATTACAGTGAACTCGGCACTTTTACCTATGAGGAGATCATGGGGACGACGCGTTATGCGTTTACGGATATTTTTACGAATGAAACGCTGAAATCCAATATCCTGGCGGCCGGATACCTGGATACCGAAGTGCGGACGGTTCTGGGCTCGCAGGCGCAGAAAGAGGAGGTTTATCCTGCGATTGCCTACAACTATGTCGAGCTTCAGTATCCGCAGACCGACGGCGAGAGCGTATATAACTACGATTACAGCGAACTGACAGGTTATGAGAACTGCTTCCGTTTCCTGTTCGGGATCGCCATGGATGACGAGGACGACACGATGATCTCGGGTACGACAACTACCTGGTCCGCGGCCTACGCGGTGTTCGGGATCGATATTATCGATGAGGATTATGAGGCTCCGACAGATACGCTGGCGATGCGGCGCGGAAATGTTTACTATTTCCAGGATGCGCTGGACGAGGAGTCTTCCACGAACTATGTTTCTTACGGGAAATCGACGGATGAAGTCCTGATCGGCGACTGGGACGGC
>JAJQDV010000069.1:18268-21309 GCA_021202015.1 Clostridiales bacterium
CTGATCGGCGACTGGGACGGCAACGGAACCGATACGCTGATGCTGCGCCGGGGCAATACAAATTATGTATGCAATGACCTGGATACGCTGGAGACGGCCTTTACATTTACCTACGGCCGGTCCGGAGATACGATCCTGGTGGGCGACTGGAATGGCGACGGAGCCGATACGCTGGCTGTGCGCCGCGACAATTACTATTACTTTAACTATGAACTGAAATCCGGTACCGAGGATCTGATGGTAAAATACGGAAAAGCGAGCGATCAGGTTTTTGTGGGAACGTGGAGAAAATAATGCGAAAGAATTTTGGGAAGCATATCCTCCCGGTGCTGCTTGCGCTGCCGCTGGTTTTTTCCGGCGGCGGCGCTGCGGGGGCCGCGGCTGCAGACGGGACGGAAACGAATAGCTCTGAAACGCTGCTAATGGATTCTGAGACGGTACTCGCGCGTGCAGAGACGGTAAGCGTGTATTCTGAGACAGATACCGTGACCGCCGGGGATTTGATCAGCGAGGGCGGGACCTACCAGGTCAGCGAGACCGCTTCAGATGGCGTGATCACGGTCGCGACGGCGGAACCGGTCACCCTGGTCGGCTCCGGGCTGACCGTGTACAACCATCCCTACCTGAGCATTAACTGTATCTGTGAGGGCGCCAGCCTGACGATCGAGGATCTGCGGATCGACAGCCCGGACGACGATGATACCTACGGCATTTCTTTCACCGGAAAGGATAATACGCTTACGGTGGAAGGGGAAAATATGATCCAGACCTGCAGCGCGTACAGCGATGAGACGGCTTTGATCCGGGTGCCGGAGGATACGGAGCTGACGATCGACGGCGACGGCATCCTGTGCATGTATCTGAAGACGGACGGACCGGCCGCTGCCATCGGAGCGGATGAGGGCTGCGCCTGCGGAACTATTATCTTTGACGGCGCAACCGTGCTGATCAGCAGCAGCAAGTACGGGATTCCCGTCGGCGGAGACCTGAGCGGGACGGTGATCGTCCGGTCCGGCGAGCTTTCGCTGGCAAATTCCGGAGTGGCAAGTTATCCGCTGATCTCAGCGGAATCCTTTACGATGGAGGGCGGAGCGGTTCTTCTCGTAAACGGCGGAAAGGGAGATTATGATCTGACGGCGCCGACGATCACGGTGACGGGCGGGTCCCTTCTCTGTTCTCCGGACAGGATCAAGGGGACGATATCCGGAGCGAAATACAGTGCGGTGGGCTACTGTGAGATCGATGTTTCCGGGGAGGATGCTTCCGTGGACACCACCAGCTCGGCGACCTCTTACAGCGGCGGCTCGGATTCGTCTGAGAGCTGGGAGGTGCTGGTGGATGGCGAGGTGTTCTACAGCGGTAACGGCCATGTGCACGACGCCGTGGGAAATGCGCGGACAAATGACGCCTTCGGGCTTTTCCTGACCAGACAGAACCATGCGATCGAGATCAACGGCACGGCCTTTTCCGCGGTGTGGGACGCGGACAGCAAATCTTTTTCCGTTTCCGCGGATGCGGATTCTGAAGACGCAGAGGAATCCGGAGATGCGGAGGAATCCGGAGATGCAGAGGAATCCGGAGATGCGGAGGAATCCGGAGATACGGGGGATTCAGAAGATGCAGAGGATTCCGGAGAAGAGGAGGAACAGGGGGATACAGATACGCTGGTCCTGCGCCGCGGAAACGTATTTTACTTTCAGGAATCCGCAGAAACCGCGGTTGTCGCGAACTTTGTATCATATGGGCGGTCCGCGGATGAGATCCTGATCGGCGACTGGGACGGCGACGGCGTAGACACGGTCTGTGCGCGGCGCGGGAACGTTTATTATTTTACGAATGACGCGACGCTTACTTCCGCGGAGGCGGATACGGTTCTGGCTTACGGGAAATCTACGGACAAAGTGCTGGCGGGCTGCTGGGAAGGAAATGCCATGGGGGAACAGTCCCGCGTCGATACGCTGGCGGTATGCCGCGGGAGTATCTGCTGTATCGGTAATGATCTGATTTCCGCGGAGGCAGCGGTCGTTCTGGATTTCGGAGAGGAACCGGACGGGCTGCTGGCGGGCGACTGGAACGGCGACGGTTATGACACGCTCTGCGTGAAAAACGGAAATGTCTATACCTTCCGTTTTGAACTGTCTGATGGCGAAGCGGATGCGGTCACGGTATTCGGCCGGGCGACGGATGAGACGTATGCGGGACGGTGGGGATTTTAGGACTGCATGATACAGAAAGGATAGATCAGCATGAGAAATAAGAGAAAAAAATGCGGCGCCTGGATTCTGGCATTCGTTATGATATTCAGTCTGAGCGGGAGTGCGGTCTGGGCGGTCAACGATGAAACGGATCTTTCACAGGAGGCGGACACATATGTGAAACCGGCAGCTTCTGTTTTAAGCAAACCTTCACAGGACAGCGACGGATATTATATTTTAACAACGGAGAGTGAACTCCTGTGGATTGCAGACCAGGTAAACAATCAGAAGAATACCGGCTTAAACGTAAAACTCGGCAATGATCTGGATCTGTCCGCCGTTTGTTATGAAGGAGCGGACTGGGAACCGATTGGGACAGATTCTTACCCTTATTCCGGTATCTTTGATGGCTGCGGATACACGATTTCCGGCCTGTACGGGAATCTTTCGGGATATACTGCGGGATACGGTCTGTTTGGGACGACATCTGCGGCGACAATCCGGAATCTGACGGTGAGCGGAGAGATCACCGGCGATTCCTCGTCCTATGTGGGCGGTATTGCGGGAGTGAGTGATCAGAACACGTCTTTTGAAAACTGTACCAACTGTGTGACGATACAGATTTCATCCGGTTCCTATGCGTTCGGGGGGATTGTGGCCGAGCTTCTCGAGGGGACGGTCACGGGCTGTTCGAACGAGGCGGATATTTCCGGCGCACAGCATACCGGAGGGATTGTCGGTTATGCTTCCGGGGCGGAGATTTCCGGCTGCAGCAACAGCGGCAGCGTGACCGGCAGCTCCTAGTGTGCGGGGGGGAGGGCGGGGTGGGCCGGGGGGGGGGGGGGG
>JAJQDV010000035.1 GCA_021202015.1 Clostridiales bacterium
AAAAATAAGGGCATTCTACTCCTTTTTTATTCTAAAAGTGTTTAAGACCGGATAGTATATGTTTCAAAAAAAAAGTCAATCGTCATTTTTGGTTTTTATCATAATCAGACCGTGAACAGCATGGTTTGTCATATTCCTTTCGCACCCTGCGCATTTAAAAGAAAATGTGCGGATCGGGTCGGAACTTGCGGCGAAAAGTGTGTCCGGCCCTCTTTTTTCTCCCGGATAATTCTGCTACACTGTAAATGACTCCGCGAAGCTCAGTTCCTGCCGGGGGGGCTCTGCTTCGCTGAGTTTCATAGCAGATGGTGGACAGGCAGTCCTGTCGGAAAGGAGGCTCCGAATGGAATTCATCATTCATTTGGTAAACACCTGGTACATGCCGTACGCGGAGGAGCTGACGCTCGTTCTTCTGGTATGTACGCTCTTACTTATGATATGCGCGCTGTTCGCGGTGAGAAGATGCAGGAGGCAGATCAGGGAACTGACGGAAAAGACGAAGGAGATGACGAAGCTGGCGCTGAGCCAGAGCAGCCGGAACGCACAGAGAGAGAAAACCCGGACCCGGATGATCGCTGAGTCGGAAGAAAACGGACTGTCTGCCGCGGCGCAGAAGAATGAAGAAGTGTTCGGGAGTGTGATACAGGAGATTTTTCCTTAGGAACTGCCGCGATATTTCTTGTAGGAACGGTTTTTATTTGCTATAATAAATTAAAAAACAAAGGAGTAAAAAATGGGCAGGATTACATTTGACTACAGCAGAGCGGCTTCTTTTATCAGTGAGGAGGAAGTCGGGTATATGAGCAGACTGGCGCAGGACGCGAAGGACGTCCTGGTGTCGAAGTCCGGCGCGGGGAATGATTTTGTCGGCTGGATTCATCTGCCGGTGGATTATGACAGGGAAGAATTCGCCCGGATCAAACAGGCGGCGGCGAAGATTCAGAGTGATTCCGAGGTGCTGGTGGTGATCGGCATCGGCGGATCCTATCTGGGCGCACGGGCGGCGATCGAGTTCCTGCGCCACGGTTTTTACAACAATATTTCCCGGGAGCTCCGCGGGACGCCGGAGATCTACTACGCGGGGAATAACATCAGCGGCTCTTATCTGAAGGGCATCCTGGACGTTATCGGAGACCGTGATTTTTCCGTGAACGTCATCTCCAAGTCGGGGACGACGACGGAGCCGGCCATTGCTTTCCGGATTTTCAAGGACCTTCTGGAGAAGAAATACGGCAAGGAGGGCGCCGCAAAGAGGATTTACGCGACCACGGACAAGGCGCGGGGCGCGCTGAAAGGTCTGGCCACGGAGGAAGGGTATGAGACCTTCGTCGTGCCGGATGATATCGGCGGACGCTTTTCCGTGCTGACGGCGGTCGGTCTGCTTCCGATTGCGGTCAGCGGAGCGGATATCGACAGGCTGATGGAGGGTGCGGCGGCCGGCAGGTCTCTTGCCCTGGAGGCGCCGTTCGAGGAGAACGACGCGATGCAGTACGCGGCGATCCGCAACATTCTGCTCCGCAAGGGCAAGAGTGTCGAGGTGCTGGCGAACTATGAGCCGAGTTTCCATTACATCAGCGAGTGGTGGAAGCAGCTGTACGGCGAGAGCGAGGGCAAGGATCAGAAGGGTATTTTCCCCGCTTCCGTTGACCTGACCACCGACCTGCACTCCATGGGTCAGTTTATCCAGGACGGCGCGCGTATCATGTATGAGACCGTGATGCAGATTGAGGCTCCGGGGGAAGCGCCGGTGATCCGGGAGGAACCGGCGGATCTGGACGGCCTGAATTATCTGGCGGGAAAGGATATGAATTTTGTCAATGACTGCGCGATGAACGGAACGATCATGGCGCATACCGACGGCAGCGTGCCGAACCTTCTGGTGAAGATTCCGGCGCGGGACGAGTATTCCCTGGGACAGCTGTTCTATTTCTTTGAATTCGCGGTTGGCGTCAGCGGATATCTGCTCGGAGTGAACCCGTTTAACCAGCCCGGCGTGGAAAGCTATAAGAAGAATATGTTCGCGCTGCTCGGAAAGCCGGGATACGAGGAGATGCGGAAGGAATTATTAAGCCGACTGTAAATATTTAGAATGTGTGAAGATTGTAAAAATGGGGAGAATTCTGTGAATTCTCCCCATTTTTCTGTCAAAAAACGACTGATTTTTGGGAGGACTCGCCATTTTTCAAATAAAGTGCTTGACATCCTTAATAGACACTGTTATAATCCTTGAAAGTTTCGTAACAAATCCGTAATAATTTTAATAAAAAACAAACAAAAACATTGAATAAATGTAATATTTTTACTGGTTTGGGACAAACTGAAATAAAACAGGGATTTGTCTGTACGGCGAATCAAACAGGAGGTCAAATGAAATTCAGAAAAGTGGTTTTGGAATGCGGACTTATCGCGGCTTCACTTGCAGTCGTATCCGTTCCATCAGCCGTTTCTGTCAGTGCCGCAGAAACTGTTTCCGGCGTCTGGAACGATGAGGTCGGGCAGGATGAGGCGGCAGGCAGTGAATTTATGCAGGCTTTACAGCAGAACAGTGAGGAAAAACAGTCCGTAAACGAGGAGAACGGAGAGGATTCGGAGGAGTCGTCCGGAGAAGATGTTTCCGATACGGAGGCGTCGGAATGGGAGAATAAACTGCTCGTTGTCGTGGAGGAGGACTCCAGCCTGAATGTCCGTTCAGAGGCAAACGCGGATTCTGAGATTGTCGGGAGGATGTACAGAGGATCTTCCGCGGAAGTCCTTGAGAAGGGCGAAGAGTGGTCGAAGATCTCATCCGGAGACGTCGAGGGATATGTAAAAAATGAGTATTGCGTATTCGCGGAGGAAGCTGAGGCACAGGCGGAAGAATTCTGCAGCGTGACGGCGACCGTGACCGAAGACGGCGTTCGCCTGCGGAGCGAGGCAAATACGAACGCTGCCATCTACGCGGTGCTGTCTGAGGGTGATACATTTACCGTATCGAATTCCGGGTCAGAGGAGGATGCAGAGTCAGAATCCGAAACAGAAGGTGAAGGCTCCGATGAATCCGGTTCAGAATCGGACATCAATGCTTCTGAGACGGAGACAGACGAAGACGCCGCGGAGAAATCCGGTGCGGATGAGCAGAACAGCGGCTGGATTGCCGTAGAATACGGAAACACCATCGCTTATATTTGCGCCGATTATGTGGAGACGGAGCTCGAGACAGGCGAGGCGCTCAGCATGGAAGAAGTTTACGCGGAGCAGGCGGCGCAGAAGGCGGCGCAGGCCGAGGCGGCAGCGCAGTCAACTGACGCGACAGTGACCGCGAGTACCGGTACGGCGGTGAGTGTCTCCTCGGATGATCTTACGCTTCTGGCGGCGCTTATTCAGTGCGAGGCCGGCGGAGAGATCTATGACGGTCAGCTCGCGGTAGGCGCGGTCGTCATGAACCGGGTGAAGAGCGGTTCTTTCCCGAACAGCATCTCCGGCGTGATTTACCAGAGCGGTCAGTTTACACCGGCTTCCAGCGGAAAGCTTTCCCGCGTACTGAGCAGCGGAAATATCTACTCCAGCTGCTATCAGGCGGCACAGGCGGCCATCGGCGGATCGGATAACACAGGCGGAGCCTTATATTTCCATGCGGGATCCGGAAGCGGTACCGTGATCGGGAATCAGGTGTTCTATTGAGAAACGGACATTTCCCGGCACTTCGCCCGGATGCATGCGCTCTTTCACAGCGCATGGAAATGAGCAGAGGTAACGGTGAAGGTACTGAACAATTACGAACAGAGACAAAATGATCGACACAGCTGAGGGAAACCCGGCTGTGTCGTTTTTTTCCGTATTCCGGGTTTACGGGATTGAAAAAAAGCTTATAATATATTACAATGTTCCCGGCGGAATTTCCAGCCGTGGAGAAAAAGGAGGCCTGAAAACACACGAACGAGGAGGATAGAATATGGGATTTCTGACGCAGGCTCAGACGGCCTGGCTGGTGATCTTTATATTGATGGTTGTTGTGGAACTGATATCGATGGGTCTGACTTCCATCTGGTTTGCAGGCGGTGCGCTGGCGGCGCTGCTGGTCAGCTTTTCCGGTATCGGGATTCAGGTGCAGGCAGTCGTATTCCTTGCGGTATCCTTCGTTCTGCTGATTCTGGTCCGGCCGTGGGCAAGGAAACATTTTAACCATGGCAGGGAGCGGACGAATGCGCAGAGCCTGATCGGGCAGACAGCTGTTGTAATCGAGGAGATCGACAATGTTCACGCGCAGGGCAGAGTGCTGATCCGGGGGCAGGAGTGGTCGGCCCGGAACGCGGTGGAGACGGAACGCATCCCGGCGGATACCCCGGTTCGGGTACTTGAGATAAGCGGAGTAAAACTGATCGTAGAGAAATGTGCGGGAGATGCCGGGAGCCTGTAAGAGAGGGCGTTTTAAGATCGGCGGAGCAGTGCTGATCGCTGAGGAGTTTAAAACAGATATCGGAAGCCTGTAAATGAGGCTGCCTTAAGATCGGCGAAACAGTGCTGATTGCTGAGGAGTTCGGGGAGGAAAGATGCCGGGGACTTATCATACCGGCAGGAAAGGGGTCTTTTATGTTTGTTGCTATTATCGTTATCATTATTATCATCGTCATCATTCTGGCGTCCTGTATCAAGATCGTACCACAGGCAAACGCGTTTGTTGTTGAACGCCTGGGCGCTTACCAGGGTACCTGGGAGGTGGGACTTCATCTGAAGATGCCGTTTATCGACCGCGTTGCGAAGCGGGTGCTCTTAAAGGAGCAGGTGGTCGATTTCGCTCCGCAGCCGGTGATCACGAAGGATAATGTTACCATGCGGATCGATACGGTCGTATTCTTCCAGATCACGGATCCGAAGCTGTACGCCTACGGTGTGGAGAATCCGATCATGGCGATCGAAAACCTGACTGCGACAACCCTTCGAAATATTATCGGAGATCTGGAACTGGATGAGACACTGACTTCCAGAGAGACAATCAATACGAAGATGCGCGCGTCGCTGGATATCGCGACGGATCCCTGGGGGATCAAGGTGAACCGTGTCGAGCTGAAGAATATCATTCCGCCGGACGCGATTCAGGACGCGATGGAAAAGCAGATGAAGGCGGAGCGCGAGCGGCGTGAGGCCATCCTCCGTGCGGAGGGCGAGAAAAAGTCCACGATCCTTGTGGCGGAGGGCAAAAAGGAGTCCGCGATCCTTGACGCGGAGGCGGAAAAGCAGGCGGCTATCCTGCGGGCGCAGGCGAAGCGCGAGGCGACTGTGCAGGAGGCGCAGGGTCAGGCGGAGGCCATAAGGAATATCCAGCAGGCGAACGCGGATGGACTTCGTTATCTGAAAGATGCGGAGCCGGATGCGGCGGTGCTTCAGATCAAGAGCCTGGAAGCCTTTGCGAAAGCGGCGGACGGAAAGGCGACGAAGATCATCATTCCGTCCGAGATTCAGGGAATCGCGGGACTGGCGAAATCCGTTGTGGAGGTTGTTGCCGATCCGGCTGAGGCCGGGCTGCAGGACTGTACAGGGATTGATTCAAAGAGCATCGGTTCGAAGAAACAGTGAGGCAGAATGTGAATTGAGCAGGATGCTATATGGAGGAGAATCATCATGAATTTAAAAGGAAAGAATTTTTTAAAGCTGCTGGATTTTTCATCGGAGGAGATTCTATATCTGATCGATCTGGCGGCGGATCTGAAGAAAAAGAAAAAACAGGGTGTGATGCATGACACCCTTCGCGGAAAGAATGTGGCGCTGATTTTTGAAAAAACAAGCACACGGACACGCTGCTCCTTTGAGGTGGCGGCCTTTGATCTCGGGATGCAGACCACGTTTCTGGATCCTTCCGCCTCCCAGATAGGGAAGAAGGAGAGCATTGCGGATACCGCGCGCGTTCTGGGACGCATTTATGACGGGATCGAATACCGCGGGTTCGGACAGGATATCGTGGAGGAGATCGCAAAATACGCCGGGGTTCCGGTCTGGAACGGACTGACGAACGAGTTCCATCCGACACAGGTGCTGGCGGACGCGCTGACGATCCGGGAGCATTTCGGACATCTGAAGGGGATCAAACTGGTCTATGCGGGTGACGCGCGTTTCAACATGGGCAATTCCCTGATGGTAATCAGCGCGAAGCTCGGCATGCATTTTGTGGCCTGCACGAACAAAAAGTATTTTCCGGATCCGGAACTGGTTGATACCTGCCGTCAGATCGCGGCGCAGACGGGCGCGATGATTGAGCTGACGGAGGATGCCGCTGCCGGCACGAAGGGGGCGGATGTGATTTATACCGACGTCTGGGTTTCCATGGGGGAGCCGGACGAGATCTGGGAGGAGCGGATCCGTGATCTGTCGCCGTATCAGGTAAACCGCGCGCTGATGGAGAACGCGGGACCGCAGTGCCGGTTCATGCACTGTCTGCCGGCTTTCCATGATCTGAAGACGACGATCGGAGAGCAGATCCATGAGAAGTACGGACTGGATGAGATGGAAGTGACGGACGAGGTATTTGAGAGCCCGCAGTCGATCGTGTTCGATGAGGCGGAGAACCGGATGCACACGATCAAGGCGGTGATGCTGGCGACTCTGGGCGGATGATCCGGAAACGGACAGGTTTGCTTTGCACAGTAAATGATGATCGATCGCGTACCGGATAGAAAGCAGTTATACAGATATCAGGTGATGGTTTTATGAAAGAGAAAATTCTGCGGCTCCTGCAGGAGGCTGACGGCTTTCTGTCGGGTCAGGAGATCAGTGAGATGTTCGGCGTGACCCGTACCAGTGTCTGGAAGGCGATCCGCCAGCTCGAGGAGATGGGCTATGAGATCGAGGCGGTCCGCAACAAAGGATACCGTCTGTGTTCCGAACCGGATTTCCTGACGCGGGAGCGTGTCTGCGAATATCTGGACACCGCATGGGCCGGGCATCCGGTTCAGGTGTTTGACTCGGTGGATTCCACGAATAACGAAGCGAAAAGGCAGGCGGAGTCCGGAGCGGAACAGGGCCTGCTGGTGATCGGAGAGCAGCAGACTGCCGGACGGGGACGGCGCGGCAGAGCCTGGGATTCCGAAAAAGGAGAGGGGATCTTCATGTCCCTACTCCTGAAGCCGGATCTGGAACCCGCGCACGCGTCCATGCTGACACTTGTGATGGGGATGGCGGTCCGGGACGCTCTGGAAACGGTCGGCGTGCCGGGTGTGCAGATCAAATGGCCGAACGACATCATCAGTTCCGGGAAAAAGGTCTGCGGCATCCTGACGGAGATGAGCGCCCAGGTGGATTATATTAACCATATTGTGATCGGCGTGGGCATCAATGTCCACAACCGGGAGTTTCCGGAGGAAGTGCGGCGGGTGGCGACCTCTGTTTTTCTGGAGACCGGGCAGCATATCTGCCGCGCGGAGCTTGCGGCTCACTGCATGCGGTATTTTGAGGGATATTACGGGCGTTTCCTTCAGACACAGGATATGAGCGGGCTGATCGGGGAGTATAATGCTTCTCTGGTAAACTGTGGCAGACAGGTTCGTGTATTGGATTTAAAAAAGGATTTTACCGGCGTCGCGAGAGGAATCGACGCGGAGGGCGAGCTGCTTGTGGAGACGGAGGACGGATTAAAGAGGGTTTCCGCGGGCGAGGTTTCCGTGCGCGGGGTATACGGATATGTATGACACAAAGGGACAGAAGCCATGTACGACGAAGAAATAGTACTTTGCGCTTCAAGCGCATATACAAAACAGTTTTATCTCAATCCGGAGTTTGACGGGCTGCCGGAGCAGGTCCGGGAGGAGTTAAAGATCCTCTGCGTCCTTTATACGGAGGACGTCGGCGGCATCCTGGTGATGAAGTTTGACGAGGAAGGAAGTCTGCGGATGGAGACATCGTCGGACGAGGGAGATCTCCTGTATGATGAGATCGGGAGCGTTTTAAAGATCAGACAGATTCAGAATATGCACGCTGAGCTTCTGGAGTCCTTAGAACTTTATTATCATATAGGAAAGTTCTCCGAATTTCCTATATGACAATTAACGCTCCGCTGTGGATGCACATGCCGCGCAGAGGAAGATGTCTGCTCATGCAGACGCGCGGCAGCGCGGGAATCCCGCAAAGCGGGATTCTATTTTAGCTGTTTTTCTGGGAGAACCGGAGGAGGAAGAATAAGGAATGCTGCTGACTGTTGATATCGGAAATACAAATATCACGCTGGGCGTTTTTCAGGGAAAGAAGTTAAAAACGACATTTCGCATGACGACGATCCAGACACGGACTTCGGATGAGTATGGTATGGTGATGTGTGAACTGCTGGAGCATAACGAGGTAAATGTTGCTGACATTACGGACGTTATCGTCGCCTCGGTGGTGCCGAACGTGATGCATTCCCTGACGAATGCTGTTTTGAAATATGTACATACGAAGCCGATCATCATAGAAGCCGGCATACGGACCGGTATCCGTGTGGCCGGGAGCAATTCCAGACAGCTCGGGGCGGACCGCATCGTGGACGCGGCCGCGGTGTACGAGCTGTACGGCGGTCCGGCGATCGTGGTGGACTACGGGACGGCGACCACCTTTGACCTGGTGGATGAGGACGGGACATTTACGGCCTGTGTCATCGCGCCCGGCATCCGTACGTCGGCGCAGTCCATGTGGAGTATGGCGGCGAAGCTTCCAGAGTTTGAGATCAAAAAGCCGAAGACCATCCTGGCGCAGGACACCATCGCCTGTATGCAGGCGGGGCTGGTGTACGGGCAGATTGGCCAGACGGAGTACATTATCCGGCAGATGAAAAAGGAATTCGGCAGGGACGATGTAAAGGTGGTCGCCACCGGCGGTCTCGGCAGGCTGATCGAGAAGGAGACGGATCTGATCGATGTTTATGATCCGATGCTGACCCTGCAGGGGATGCGCCTGATTTTTGAAAAGCAGAAGAGATGAAAATACAGGTATTGCGCAGATAAAAAGAGGACGGAGGCGGGTACGGATGGACGCTCTGAGGATCGGAGACGTTGTTTTAGAGAATAATCTGATATTAGCACCCATGGCAGGCGTCACAGACCTGCCATTTCGTTTGTTATGCAGGGAGCAGGGAGCGGGTCTTCTCTGTATGGAGATGGTCAGCGCGAAGGCAATCTTCTACGGAAATAAAAATACCGAAAAGCTTCTGGAAATCCGTCCGGAGGAACAGCCGGTTTCCCTGCAGCTGTTCGGTTCCGATCCGGATATCCTGGCGGCGATGGCGACCCGGATCGAGGAGCGTCCTTTCGCGATCCTTGATTTTAACATGGGATGTCCGGTTCCGAAGGTGGTGAACAACGGGGAAGGTTCGGCGCTGATGAAGGATCCGCGGCTGACGGAGGAGATTCTGCGCAGGCTGGTGCGGGCGGTGAAAAAGCCGGTTACGGTCAAAATCCGGAAGGGTTTCGATGAGGATCATGTAAACGCGGTCGAGATTGCGAAAATCGCGGAGGACTGCGGGGTTGCCGCGGTGGCGGTGCACGGCAGGACGAGACAGCAGTATTACAGCGGCAGCGCAGACTGGGATATTATCCGTCAGGTGAAGGAGGCGGTATCCGTGCCCGTAATCGGGAACGGGGATCTGCATTCCGCGGAGGATGTCCTTCGGATGAGAGAACAGACCGGCTGCGATGGGTTTATGATCGGCAGAGGCGCACAGGGCAATCCGTGGATTTTCCGGCAGATTCTCCATAAACTGGAAACCGGGGAGGATCTGCCTCGCCCTTCTGTTCAGCAGGTGACTGAGATGGTGCTGCGTCACGCGCGCCTCCAGCTGGAGGTCAAGGGAGAATATATCGGGATACGCGAGATCCGGAAACACGCGGCGTGGTATACCGCCGGATATAAGAATTCCTCCAGACTGCGCGGACGGATCAATGAGGTGAAGACTTACGCGGAGCTGGAGGCGCTTTTTGCGGAATTTTCCGGAAACGAAACACTGTGAAGACCGCGATGACGCCGACGGGGTCTGTCCGGCCCGGGATGTATTGGTACATAGTTTTTTCTTTTGCGCATATGATGATATAGTAAACGACAGGTTGTTTTTGTCGTTCACTATATATACCGTATTTGGGGATGGGATAGACAGTCAGTCATATGAGCGGAAAAAGAGAAAATCATCACAAACATTTTTTTTCAGAACTGATTTCGCGTCTGAAAAAACAGATCCTGAAAGGCAGTACGCCGGAAAATTTACAGCCGATAGAAGAGGCTCCGTGGGAAAATCCGTATATTCCGTACAGCAGAGCCGTCATCGAGCAGATTCTCACACAGAGAAATCTGGACTACCGTGCATTCCGGCCGACCGTGATCGACACGGACAGCCCGGATCAGATTTTCGGGGAAGAGGACGATGTCGACCAGGTACTCGCGCAGCTGGAGCAGGGATTAAATTTCCTGGAGATCTGTACGGGCAGGCCGGATCATTTTTCGGACTGGAAGAACCATATGGAGGAGGAATACGGCCTGATCGTCCGTATTGTCGGGAAATCATGGGAATATCCGCTCTACGGGAATATGGTTCTTGACTTTGAACGCCATCAGCCGATGCGGCTTTCCTGCTTTGCGGAGAATGTGATCTATCTGCCGTTTCAAAAGGTGAAATGGATTGCCGGAGCAGGGGGAAATCCGGCGGAAAATAAATCTGTCGCGGGAGCTGAGATGGAGCGGGAATCCGATGACAAGTCCGAAGCGGATTTCCTTGACATCAATGTACCGATTGGCTATAATAGGATAATTGTCAAGGTTGAGGAACCTTGCACTTTTTAACAGGAGGAGCAGATAATGAGCAAAAAAAACCTTTTGACATATCAGGGATTACAGAAGTTGGAGACGGAGCTGCAGGATTTAAAGGTGAACCGTCGCAAGGAGGTCGCTCAGAAGATCAAGGAGGCCAGAGAGCAGGGTGATTTGTCCGAGAACGCGGAGTATGACGCCGCGAAGGACGAGCAGCGTGATATTGAGACCCGGATTGAGGAGATCGAGAAGATTCTCAAGAATGCGGAAGTGGTCGTGGAGGAGGAGGTCGATCTGGACGCGATCGGCGTCGGGTGTCAGGTCCGCATCCTGGACTGCGAGTATGAGGAGGAGCTTGAGTATAAGATTGTCGGTTCCACGGAGGCGAACAGCCTGCAGGGAAAGATTTCCAATGAGTCCCCGGTTGGCAAAGCGCTGATCGGCGCGAAGGTGGGAGAGACCGTTGAAGTAGAGACGCAGGCCGGCGTGCTGACTTATAAGATCCTGGAGATTCAGAGATCAAATTGATGAAGGATTCGTTTGAGCGAGGACGGAGGGAGAGAAGATGGGCGAACAGAAGAAGGGAAACGCAGCAGAACAGGATCTGAACCAGATTTTGAAGAATCGCCGTGAGAAGCTGAAAAATCTGCAGGACGCGGGGAGAGATCCTTTTCAGATTACAAAATATGAGGTGACGCGTCACAGCACGGAGATAAAGGAACATTATGACGATCTGGAAGGGACGGAGGTGTCCGTGGCCGGACGCATGATGTTCAAACGCGTGATGGGAAAAGCTTCCTTTTGTAATGTGCAGGACCAGCAGGGCAGCATTCAGGTGTATGTGGCCCGCGATAATATCGGAGAGGAACCCTATAAAGATTTCAAAAAATACGATATCGGCGATATCATCGGCGTCCGGGGCGAGGTCTTTAAAACAAAAACCGGCGAGATTTCCATTCATGCCGTTGAGCTCACGCTTCTGTCCAAAAGTCTTCAGGTATTGCCGGAGAAGTTTCACGGACTGACAAATACAGACCTGCGCTACCGTCAGCGTTACGTCGATCTGATCATGAATCCGGAATCAAAAGAGACATTTATCAAACGCTCTCAGATCATCCGCGAGATCCGTCGCTTCCTGGACGACCGCGGTTTCATGGAGGTGGAGACGCCGATGCTGGTGTCCAACGCGGGCGGCGCAGCGGCACGGCCGTTTGACACCCATTACAATGCGCTCGATGAGGATGTGAAGCTTCGGATTTCTCTGGAGTTATACCTGAAGCGCCTGATTGTGGGCGGCCTTGAGCGCGTCTATGAGATTGGACGCGTGTTCCGCAACGAAGGTGTGGATACGCGCCATAACCCGGAGTTTACGCTGATGGAGCTTTATCAGGCCTATACCGATTATGAGGGTATGATGGAACTGACCGAGAGCCTGTTCCGCTATCTGGCGGAGACGGTCTGCGGCAGTACAACAATCACATACGGCGGAGTCGAGATTGATCTCGGCAAGCCGTTTGAGCGCCTGACGATGATTGACGCGATTAAAAAATACGCAGGTGTGGATTTTGATGCGGCAGAGACGCTTGAAGAGGCGAGGAAGCTCGCGAAGGAGCATCACATTGAGTATGAGGACCGTCATACAAAAGGCGAGATTATCAATCTGTTCTTTGAGGAGTTCTGTGAGAAAGAACTGATCCAGCCGACCTTCATCATGGATCATCCGCTGGATATTTCGCCGCTGACGAAAAAGAAGCCGTCTGACCCGGAGAAGGTGGAGCGGTTTGAGCTGTTCATCAATACCTGGGAGATGTGCAATGCCTACTCGGAGCTGAATGATCCGATCGACCAGAGGGAGCGCTTCGCTGCGCAGGATGCCGCGTTTGAGGCGGGCAATGAGGAGGCCAACCATACGGACGAAGACTTCCTGAACGCGCTGGAGATCGGTATGCCGCCGACGGGGGGCATCGGGTATGGAATTGACCGGCTGGTGATGCTGCTGACGGATTCGGCGGCGATACGGGATGTGCTGCTGTTCCCGACGATGAAGAGTCTTGAGAAGTAAAATCGTTGATTTTACGCGGTTTTCGGGCATTTTTTGAAGCGGAATATTTCGAGTTTAACCCAATTTTAACCCATTTCAGATAGAAAGCCATAAAAAACAGGCACCGGACAGGAACGATTAAAGCCTCCTGTTGCCGGTGCTTTTTATATTTCCTTTGAAGTCGGCAGGCCGTTCTTTTTCCTCAACGCATCCACAAATTCGCAGAGCGTATTATATAATTCCATTGAATCCGATTGCCGTATCTGACGAGGCCGAATCATTCTGGATAAGGTTGCTGCATTGGAAAGGGGGTCGGGAATTTCTACCGGGGAAGCAATACTCCCATAATCGGCCGTTGCACATCCGTAAATGCTATAAAGCAAATCGGTATTTTCCAAAAGGTCAGACACGATATTTACGATTGGATTCTTTGCCTTGGCAATCTCTGATAACGTATCTGCAGCTGAATATGAGAGGCCGGTCAATTCGGTTATATACGCATATTCTTTATTTGGTTGCTCCTGTGAACCGAGTAAAAAATCAAAATCGCAATCAAATAAATCTGCCAGAATAACGATCATGTCAATTTCTGGATAATTCCAGCCCTGCTCCCAATTCTTAACCGTATCAAGGGATATATTTAATTTATCTGCAAATTCCTGTTGAGTAAGTCCGAGCTTTTCTTTCCTCAACAACTTTATCTTTTCTCCTAAACTGCGTAATTTTACACGTCCTTTTCTCATAAAATCCTCCATCAATGCTTGAATAGTACATCTACTATTACGCATTATAGCACGGTATAATAGATAAAGCAACATGAAACCAGACGAAAAATAAAAGGAGGGAACACAATGAATCGCACGAAAATCATAGAGGGCGGAGCAGAAAGAAAAGCCGTTGACACGGAGGGTCTTCAGCAAATGCTTATGTCGGGCAGAAAAACAGCGGTCGAAATTGGAACTGCTGCCGAGGCGCGTATTCAGGTAGGCCGTCGGGTACTGTGGAATGTGGATAAGGTGCAAAGATACCTTGACGCGATCAGCGAATAACGATCATAGGGGGTAGCGCACAATGGAAAAACGGGATGCATTTATGTTTTTCCGCTCATTTTACGAGGCCGCTTCAAAAATTCCAGATGAAACAGATCGCTCGAAATATTACGAGGCTATCTTCCGTTATGCGCGGGATGGTGAAATACCGGAGCTGACCGGCGGTCCTGCTGCCATGTTCACATTGACGAAGCCTAATCTGGATAAATCATGGAAACGTGCGGAGGCAGGATCAAAGGGCGGACAGTCAGTAAAAGCAAATTCTAAGCAAACTGTAAGCAAAACCGAAGCAAACTTTAAAAATCCCGAAGCGATAAAGGATAAAGGACAAGGGATAAAGGATAAAGGATTTCAGGATAAAGGAGACAAGCCCTCTAAATCCCCCACTGTTGGAATACAGGAACAGCGTTTTGAAGAATTCTGGACGCTATACCCGAAAAAGGTTGGCAAGAAAGCCGCTTTTAATGCGTGGGTCAAAATCAAACCTGATGCCGACTTGTTCAACCGGATTATTCAGGCAGTAACAGTAGCAAAGGCTTCTGACGATTGGAAAAAGGACGGAGGCCGGTTTATACCGAACCCGCTCACATGGCTGAATCAAGGAAGATGGGATGATGAGCCTTTTTCACCTGCTCAGCCGGAAACTCCAACAGTTACGACACCGCGCAGAGACCCGATGGAAAATCCGTTTGAACTGGGGAAACGGAATGGAGCATAAACAAATTTTACAGGAGGATAAGAATAATGTCAGACAATACGAAAATTACAAAACTCAAAAAGGCGATTGCCGATGCACAGGCAGAGGTTACGCAGATTCACAATCAGCAGGAAACGGTAAAGCATAAGCCATCACGGGAAGCACTGGACAATCTTTTGGCGCTCGAAAAGCGCGAAAGGGTTTTGAATGCACAGATCAAAAACCTGAAAGACGCGCTTGCTGCTGCCACCTATACACCGCCGGAGCCTACGGACCGAGAAGAACTTTTGCGAGGATATCAGCAATATTTTGACGCGAAAGCGGAAAAAATCGAAAAGGTTAATGCCTCTGTCAAGGATGCGGAACGTGAACGGAAAGAAATTATGGACGGTTTGCGGAAAGCTGCAGAGGATTGTGACGCTGAAAAGACAATAGAATTGTCGGCGAAAAAAGAGGAAAACGAAAAGCGGCTTCATTATATTTACCAGATGGCAAAAGATGTTGCTGCTTTACCTGTGTTCCCGGATGGCGCGATCAAATCAGAATGGGAATCGGTATGCGACATGGTTCGTCCTGACTGGGAAAGAGCTGTTTTGCGAGTGGAGACATTGGCGGCGCAGTACTCAGCGGCCTGCTCCGACCTTAAAGCGATGGAACGGACGATAAAAAGCGCCAGGGACGAAGTGGAGCGGATGGCACAAACTGCAAATTATTCTCTGCGCTTACCGGCCAATCTTACCAAAGGCATGAACGCGGATCGCCTGATGGTCAAGAAAACTGACTATAGCCACTTTACGAATATGATTCATCCTGTCACCGGGCGGGCGATATAAAAAGAGCTGTCATTCTCATGAACGGAGGGAACAGATCATGAATGATTATACGAAAATTTTACCGACCGGGAAGAATAACGCGATACCATCAAAGCGACTTGCGTATATGATGGGGTTCCGCACCGTCCGGCAACTTCAAGAAGATATTGCACGATGTCGGGCGGACGGACAGGTGATATGCAGTTCCGCACAGGGCGGCTATTACTTGCCGAAAAATAAAGATGAAATCAGAGAGTTCATAGCGGTTACGGAGGCGCGGGCAGCAAATACATTCGCAGCGCTCAAATCAGCACGGCGGGCGTTGCAGGAGTATGACGGGCAGGGACGGCTTGACGATCTCATGTAATCGTAAACCGAAAATAACCGAACGGTTTTACGGGAAACCGAAAATAACCGTTCGGTTTCAAATGGGCTTCTGAGGGGTTGTCGAAAGGTTGTCGAAAAGTTGTCATAAAAGGGGTTATACAAAAGTGGTACAAAAGTAGTACGGAAAAACTTTTTTCGCCTGTAAAGCGGTTGGACGAAAGTTGGTCAAAAGTAGGTCGGAATTACTGTATTTGCAGTAGGACAAAAGTAGGACAAAAGTAGGACAGTTTGATCTGTTTTCTCCAGAAAATGAAAAGCCCCCGCCAGAGGACAAAGGCAAGAGCATTTTCGAAAAAATCACAGGTGATTTTATTTTGAAACACGCGATTGATTTTGTCAATATCAAAATGGGAGGTTTTACAGTATGCCGGATGAAAGCAAAACGGTCAACAAATTCTATGCCGTGTCCCCTGCAATGATGGACGATTTTATCAAAAAGGCGGTTCAGGCCGGGATCGAGGCATTCCAGAAAAAGGAAAGCGAGCGGATTAAAAGAGAGGAAAAAGAGCGCGATCCGGTCAGGCATATCAAAGAAATGCTTTCCGGCTATCGTCGCATTAAAAAAACGCTTCAAGAGGAAGCGGAGTACACGCCGGAGGAGCAGCGCGAGTATCGCATGAAATTCATTCAAGACTTAATGGGTGATCCTATCAGGCAGAACGACCGCACGGAACGTCTTATCAAGAATCGGGAAGAGAAAAGGCGCTTAGATCAGTATACGATCTTTCAGATTGACAAGGCGCTGGAATCGTACCGGCAGGAATGTGAAGAAACTGACAACGAGGAATTTAAACGGAGATACAGGGAATTGAAACGGTATCACATTGACGAACCGGCATTGACTATTGAGAAAATAGCTGAATCTGAAAATGTGTCGGAAAAGACGGTGTATCGTGATTTAGGTATTTCCTACAAAATCATGTATCAATACATCATAGGATTATGATTAACGAAAGAGAGGGATGAAAAATGGCTGCTATAACAGCAAAATTTCAACTTATAGACGAAATGAGTGACCGCTTTGCTAAAATAGCAGAGGTAGGTCAGTCTATGCTTGACAGCTTTGAAAGCGCAGGGGAACAGATTGGCGAATCTCTTGACGGTATTTCGGGTTTTGCCACCGGCGCGGTTCAGTCCGTGGACGGCGTGGCGACCTCACTTGCCGACATTGAAAGCGCCTCTGCCTCTGCGTCTGCTTCCGCCTCTGACCTGTCCGACAGTATGGGCGACTACGGATCAGCGGCGGCGGACGCGGCTTCAAAAACTGATTTCTGGACTGATGCAGTCGGCAGCTACAACAAAGAGGCATTAGAGGCGGTTTACTCAACAGAGGAACTTGTCGAAATGGGGATGAAATCTGCTGATGCACTGGAAGCCCAAAATCAGATGATGTCCCTTTGTGAACGCTCGCAGGAAAATCTAAATACCGCGATGGAGGCCGCGACCAGCATAGCCGACGGCCTGAACGCCACAATCGAGGAAAACGCCTCTCTGGCGGACAAAATGGCCGAAGCTGATGAAATATCAGCCGAGGCAAAAGAAAACGTCGCACGCGCCTCTGACGAAGCGACAGAGGCATTGCAGGAGCTTGAACACGCTCAAGAGGACGCGGCGGAGGCCATGGATTATTATAACTCCGTCCTTGACAGCGGGACACAGGATTTAACTGAGCTTGAATCTGCTGCTGAAAGGGCGCAGCTTGCGGCGGAGGATTTAGAGGCAGCCAATGAACGGGCGGCTGACGCGACGGAAGAACTCGCAAAGGCCAACGATGAAGCATCAAAGGAGCTGGAGGATGTCTCCAAAAAATCAGAACAGGCCGGTCAATCCGGGGTCGATGCAGTCAATTCTTTGAATAGCGTCCTTGTCTCCGCCGGGATCGTTACCATGGTAAAAGAAATCGGCGAGGCTTTTATGGAGGCCTCTGAATCCGCCGCAGAATTTGAGACGGCTATTACGAAAATTTCCACCGTGGCCGATACTTCCGAGGTTTCTCTGTCTACATTACAGGAGCAGATCACCGCTCTGTCAAAAGAAACCGGGGAAACCGTTACCGACCTGTCCGACGCGGTTTATTCCGCGCTTTCCGCTTCCGTAGACACCGCCGACGCTGTGGAATTTACCGCTACCGCTACCAAATTAGCGGCGGGCGGCTTTACGTCATCCGCAACGGCGGTTGATGTACTTACCACCGCGCTGAATGCCTACGGCTTGGAAGCATCCGAGGCCGAAACAATTTCCGATTACCTTATCACGACGCAGAACTTAGGTAAAACCACCGTGGATGAACTGGCGGCTTCTGTCGGTAAAGTTATCCCGCTGGCCTCTGCCTATGGCGTGGAAATGGATAACTTGTCAGCGGCTTATGCAGAGTTGACGAAAGGCGGCATTGCCACCGCCGAGGCCGGTACTTACCTGAAATCAATGCTGAATGAGCTGGGCGACAGCTCAAGCACCGTCACGGCCACGCTGCAGGAAATGACCGGTTCCACATTCGCCGAATTGATGGAACAGGGCTATTCACTGGGCGATGTCATGGAAGTGCTGGGCGAAGCCGTGGACGGGGACGCGGGCGCGTTCAATGAATTGTGGTCAAGCTCCGAGGCCGGGATTGGTGCATTGTCCCTGTATAATGCCGGTGCTGAACAATTCAACGCAACCCTTGAGGCCATGGAGGAATCTGTTGGCGCAACCGACGCGGCCTATGAAGCCATGACTGACACAACCGAACACGCGCAGCAGGAAATGACCACCGCCGCCGAAAATCTGCAAAACAGTATCGGCGCTGTCATCAATCCTGCGATTGAAAGCCTCTATGACGCGGGAACGGGCATCCTGAACCTAATGTCTGATGTCGTGGATGAACACCCTAATTTAGTGAAAGCTGCAACCGCTGTTGCCACTGGACTTGGAACGGTGGTTGTTGGGGTGACAGGCGTTATTACTGTTATCGGAATTGCGAAACCTTTGATCGCCTCGTTCGGTACAACTCTTAGCGCGGCGATCTGGCCTATAACCGCAGTTGCCGCAGCCATCGCAGCGGTCACAGCGGCGGTCTTAATCCTCAAAGGGGACTATGACGACACCTACGATGAAGTGCAGTCCATGACCGCAGCCACGGCAGCGCAAAAGGATGAGCTTGAAACTCTTGAGGATGAGTATGAAAAGGCTTGTGACACCTACGGTGAAACATCCGCCGAGGCTTCACGCCTCAAATACCAGATTGACGATCTCTCCGCCTCTCTTGAGAAAAACGGCCAGTCTGTAGAAGAACTCATTACAGAGGTTGACAACCTCATTGACGCGCATAACAGCCTTATGGATTCGTATTCCGACACCGTGGATTCTATCACGGATGAGGAATTGAGCAATCTTGCGCTGATTGCGAAGCTGGAAGACCTTGCGTCCGCTACGGATATAACCAGCGGATCACAGGAGGCTATGCAGACCATCATTGACAGCTTGAACGGCTCCATTGACGGTCTGAACCTCACCTATGAAGATTTGATTTCCAATCAGGACGCGACCGTTGAATCTATCCGCGCTGCCGCTGAAGCACAGGCGGAGCAGCAAAAACAGGCCGCCGCATGGGAGGAATATATCGAACTCATAGGACAGGCCGCTGACGAGGAAGAAGAACTCGCCAAAATGGAAAACGAGGTTTCCGAGGCTTCGCTACGCGCCGAGGAAGCGCATCAGGAATACTATGATACAATCATGGGTTCCGACTGGAAAGCCATTTATACATCATTTGGTTTTGGCGACATTGCAGCCACGGCCAACGCCACGCAGGACGCCTTAGATGAAGTCATTGACAAACAATCGGAACTGCAAGACACCTACGACGAAACCACCGCCCGGATCGCGGAGCTGGAGGAAGAGCTTGGCATCACGGCAGACACCCTTGACGACGTGACCGATTCCATGACGGACGATGAAGCGGCGGCTTATGCGGCGGCGACTGCATACCAAAGCATACAGTCTGAAATTGAAACCCTCTGCGAACTCTACGATGAAGCCTATCAGTCAGCCCTTGAAAGTTTCGAGGGTCAATTCAGTCTGTTTGACGAGGCGCAGGCTAACACTGAAAGCACCGTCGCGGCGGCGCAGGAAGCGCTTGATTCGCAGCTTGCCTACTGGGAAACCTATAACGCCAATCTGCAAACCCTCACCGAATATGGTGCGGGGCTTTCCGGCGAGGCGCGGGAAAACTCTGCGGCGCTGCTTGAATACGCATCCGACGGGTCAGAGGAAGCCGCCGGTCTCGCGGCCAGCATGGCCGAGGCCATCCAAAGCGGTGACGAAGAAACGATTGAACACCTGTCACAGACCGTTGCCGACGTTGCATCTGCACAGGAGGAAGCAGCGGCCACAACCGCCGATTTCCTGACCGATTTTTCAAGTCAGATGGATGAACTTGTCGCCACCGCTGAAAGCGCGATTGACGACATGGATTTAAGCGAGGAAGCTACTGCCGCCGCGAAATCCACCCTTGAGAGCTACACAAGCCAGATCAAGACCAGCGGTGCGGATGCTGTTGCTGCTGCTAAATCCATCGCGTCACAGGTCAGCGCGGCATTGTCAAGCGCAAGCTCCAGCTCATCGCTTAGTATTTCCGGGATCAGTCTGGAAGCTGACGCTACCGGCACAATAGATTCTGCTGATACCTTTATTGCCGGGGAGCTGGGTCATGAGCTTATCGCTACACCGGCACACGCGAACGGCACCCTTGACGGTGAGCAATTCTACATGGCCGGTGAAAACGGTCCTGAACTCATTGTCGGGGAACCGGGTTCCGAGGTATTCCCCACCAGTGAAACCGACCGCTTGATAAATGCTCTAAACGGCATAGATCAGGAGCAAGGGATCACGGAGATTATAAGCGCAGGGCGCAGCGTCGTAAATAACTATGACGTTTCCAACGCCTACGCCGGGGACGAGGAATATAACAATT
>JAJQDV010000050.1 GCA_021202015.1 Clostridiales bacterium
TGTCGTCAATAGACAGACAGATGGGCATGCTTGCATGACCAGATGGCTGGATATTCGACGACCAGGCCGGTATGAGCAAGTAGGGCGATCAGCCCGGATTGCGAATACTGGCGGCCATCGCGGGAGCACGAAGTGCGGAGCGATGGACTTTCATAGATGTTGGCGCTGCGATAGCAGCTATGAAAGTTGCTTGCACTCATTACATCTTAACATATTTATGATGATTTAGAACTGAGCAAAACTGCACAAAAATGCCAGACGGAAGATACGGAATATGAGTAGATTTTTGTGTGGGTTTCCTGCAGAATACAAAAATGTCGAAAAAACATTGAAAAAACATTGACATAATTTTGCAGTTGCTATTTAATAGATTCGGTGTCAAAACCTTGTAAAATGTGTATTTACAGTGAACGGCGGGGTAAAAGATCGGTTCCTGTAATGGTTGGATACTGATGTACGCAGTGAAAAGAGGAAGTAACATGTATTTTGAACTTGCGGGAAAGAAAGTGAGACTGCTGGCCGCGGCGGTAGCGGCGTTTATCATTATTTTTGTGGCGGCGCATTATAAGCTGTATCTGGATCCGGAGCTGGATCTGGAGCACGGCTACGCCCTGTTTATTGTGTCGATGATCGGCGGCGTCGGCGCCGGACTGCTCATCGCGGTGCGCTCCCGGGTGGACGAGCGATATAAGATGCTGGCGAACACGGTGCTGTTTTTTGTGCTGCCGATCTTCAGCATGCAGATGGTGGAGTGTTTCAACGATAAATTCATCTGGAATTTTTCGGTGAAGACCGGTCTCGCGAATTATATAATTTATCTGACGCTTTATCTGATCTGCTACCTGATCACGGGCAGATACCATATGACGGGGCTAATCGTGAATATCTTCCTCTATGTATGGTCGCTGATCAATTATTTCGTTGAGCTTTTTCAGGGGACGCCGTTTCTGCCTACGGATATCCTGACGATCCGGACAGGCCTCAATGTGGCCGACGGTTATACCTATGATCTGAGCTGGAATATTCTGCTCGGTTCGATCATTTTTTTCCTGATCTACCTGTTTAACAGGAGAAGCGTAAGCGTGAAGCCGAAAAAGAAGAAGTACAAAGCGGCTTCGAAGCTGGCGGCGGCCGCGTATCTGGCGGTGATCCTGATCTCGCTTTATACGACCGATTTCGCCGCGAATATGGGTTACAAGCCGGATTTCTGGAATCAGGCCAGAGGCTATCACAAGACGGGATCGTTCTTTAATTTTGTTCTGAATACGAAATACCTGATCGTACAGAAGCCGACCGGATATGAGGCTTCGGAGATCGCTGATTCTATGGAGGAGACACTGATCGAGGCGGGCGTGGATCCGGACGGGGACACTTCGGTCAATCTTCTGACCGGGGAGAATGATTACACGGCGTCCGAGGACGGGGAGACCCCGAACATCATTTTTATCATGAACGAATCCTGGGCGGATCTGAGCAACCTGGGCGATCTGGAGACGAACGAGGATTATATGCCTTTTATCCGCAGCCTGACGGAGAATACGATCAAAGGATATGTGACGGTTCCCGTATTCGGCGCGGGGACCAGCAACAGCGAATATGAGGCGCTGACGGGGAATACGATTTCCTTCCTTCCCGCCGGGTGCAACGTATACCAGTCTTATCTGGACAGCGAGACGCCGTCCCTGGTGTCGACGCTGACTTCCCTGGGATATTCCCAGACCGCGCTGCATCCTTATTATCGATCCGGTTGGAACCGGGAGAGCGTTTATTCGCTGCTCGGATTTACGGATTTTATCAGTCTCGAGAACATTGTCGATGAGGACATTCTGGATACGTACCAGAAGAACTCAAACGTGATCGAATATGAGAATCTGCTGAAGGACCGCTATGAGGACGGGGATGAGATGCTGCTGCGCAGGTTTATCAGCGATTCCTATGATTTTAAACTGATTGAGGAGATGTACGAGGAGAGTGACGACGATGAGCCGTTCTTCGTGTTCAATGTCACCATGCAGAATCACGGCGGCTACACGATTTCCTATTCCAACTTCTATCAGCAGATCTACACGACGAACCTTTCGACGTCGTACACGAAGGCGAACCGGTATCTGTCCCTGGTGAAGGAGACGGACAGCGCGTTTGAGGAGCTGATCGACTATTTCAGCAATGTGGATGAGCCCACGATCATCTGCATGTTCGGCGACCATCTGCCCAGTCTGGAGACGGAGTTCTATGAGGAACTCATGGGGGCGGATCTCGACAACCTCACGACGGAGCAGGAAATGCTGCGCTATGAGACGCCGTTTGTAATATGGGCCAATTATGATATCGAGGAGGCTGAGGTGGAGCATATCAGCGCGAATTATCTGTCCACCCTGATCTCTCAGACAGCCGGCCTGCCGATGACAGAATACAACAAATACCTGGCAGTTTTATATCAGACGCTGCCGGTGATCAGTACCGTGGGCTATGTGGACGCGGACGGCGTCTGCTACTCGGCGTCGGAGGAAAATCCCTATACGGATATCCTGCTCCGGTATAACTGTATCACATACAATTGCCTGATGGATGATGAAAACCGGGAGGATTCCCTGTTTTACCTGGAAGTTCCCTGACCATCGATGTCCGTGTCATCCGGATACCGTAAACGGCATAATGCCGTCTGCTGTATCTGTGTGAAACCCCGGCGGGGGACGTTTATATGCGCAGGGGGATTCAGTCCTAAAGCGGAATGCATGAAAAGATTTACAAATTATTGTTATTTTTCAGAGCCTATTCAGTTTCCGGATGGAGCATAAGGGACTCCTGTCCGTCCTCCCGATGATGGGACGGCACACAGCGAAACGTCACCGTTACCTTAAAAAGATCGCCGTCGAGATAGAGCTCCAGCTCCCCGCCCTGCATCGTGGTCAGATTCTTCGCGATCTCGAGTCCCAGGCCGCTGCCCTCCGTCGTCCGGGAAATATCGCCGCGCACAAACCGCTCCATCAGCTCCTCGGCGCTGAAATTCAGCGCATGCTCCGACATGTTTTTGATCTCGAAGATCACATGCCCGTCCCTGTGAAGGCCGGCCACATAGATCCGGGAACCCGGCATGGCATACTTCACCGCGTTATTCAGCAGATTCTCAATGACGCGGTACATCCGTCTCCCATCCGCGCTGATACGCATTTCCTCCTCCGGAAGGTTTAAGACCAGCTGCAGGTTCCGCTCCTGAAGCTTATCGTCAAATTCGCCGGTCGCCTGTATGATCAGCTGTTTTAAATCAATTTCACGCATGTCCAGGGTAATGACCCCGGAACTGATCTTGGAGGCCTCGACCAGATCCTCCGTCAGCTGCTTTAAACGCTGGGACTTCTGATCCAGGATGTCGATGTATCCCGCGATCCGTTCATCCGGCAGACACTCCCGCTTCAGGATATCCACATAGTTGATGATGGATGTCAGCGGCGTCTTGATATCGTGAGAAACATTTGTGATCAGGTCGGTCTTTAAGCGCTCGCTCTTCATCTCGACCTCCACGGCCCGCCGGACCGCCTCACGCATACTGTTCAGAACCTCCGCCATCTCCCGGTTTTCTCCCGAGAGAGCCCCGGCGTCAACCTGATGATCCAGATTGCCCTCCCCCAGCTCCTTCATACCCCTTTTGATCATCTCCCGCCCGGCAACACGCCGCATCAGTTTCCACCAGACAAACACATCCAGGAAAAACAGGCCGGCCCACAAAAGGACGGCAAACGCCTTGTTCGACCACCAGCCCCACCAGCGCCACCAGAACCCCGCCGCCAGGAACAGCGCCGCAAACTGAACGATGAGAAACACGGCATATGCGACCGTACTCCGGCGGCTTTCCCGCATCGTACTTCCAGTCGTCTCCGCCAGCTTCCGGATCCCTGCGGAAACCTTAAGAATCAGGCTGCCGCCGACGGAGCGTTCCTTGACGCGCCGTCCGTAGCGTTTCAGTTCCCAGGCGATCAGCAGCGCCCCCAGCGCTGTACCGACCGCGCCCGCGATCATCAGTTTGACATACCCTCCGTAATTGACCGGCGCCTCATAATAATACCAGCTCGAGTTCGCCACCGCGGAAAAAACAATATATACCGGAATGAACCAGAGAATGATATCCATCAGCACCATGATCTCGATCGGAAAACGGTCCATCGGCGCCGGATGAATGTCCGCATCCCCCTGCCGGTATCCGGTCTGACAGGACAGAAGGATCAGCATGACAGCCGACAGTGCCAGCGCCGCGAAAAACACAAACACCGTGTTCAGGTATCCGAACGGAGAGTTTTCAGTCCACCACTGAAACACCTGCATGTCCGTATAGGACGAGCTGGTCGTCAGCGGCCAGGTCGTGTCCAACGCCAGATAAATCTCCCAGGTTCCGGATCCCAGCATCTCCTCCGCGTCCTCCGCAAGCAGAGTACCGTAAGCATCTATGTAATCTCCTTCCCATTCCAATGCGGTAGATTTTTCCTCCTCATCATAAAAGCTGCTGAAATAAAGGCCGCCCGTCCCATTTTCATCCATATACTCATTTTTATACAGATTTCGGATCTCCCGGAGTTCCAGACTCTGCCAGGACGATATATTGGTATAGACCTCACCCGTATCGGTATTTTTCAGGTAGAGCATGGCGTTCGTATTGGTGTCGACCGACTCCTGCGAAAGGAAGTAATCGTTCAGCTGATCCGCCGCGTCGATCAGCAATGCATAGCACTCCTCCAGCGAAACCGGCGAGTTGGTATCCTGCGTGCTCCGCGCGAGCTCCGCCAGCGTTGTGCCGGAAACGGCCAGGATGGACTCTTCCTCCAGCTCCAGGCCGTTGTTGTAGAGGATATTGTCAGCGGTACTGTAAATCTTAAAGCGGTACGGAACCCCTGTCTCCCCGGTTTCATTCACCGTATAATCCGACTCGTAGGAATCGGTCTCCAGATACACGGTCTCCGTATCGTAAACCGTCGCATCCGAGCCCATCTCCTCGTAATCGGCGTCGGTCACAACGTTACCGCCATTATCTGTATAAATCCATGTACCTGAGTCCGTATCATATTCAGCCTCCGGTTCTGTCGCAGTTTCGCCCGTATCGTATTCAGTCTCCGCTTCCGCCGCGGTTTCGCCCGTATTGTATTCAGCCTCCGCTTCCGCCGCGGTTTCACCCGCAGCAGCCTCTGTCTCATTCGTGATCTCACTCTCTCCCCACTCCAGGGCGTACGCCTCCGCAGAATCCACCAGAAACCGTAAGCGGTAATAATTATTCGAACCGTAAAACTCCGCCAGGTCCGCCAGCACATAGGTCGTATCCGGGTTCTTGCCCGGATAATCCACTCCGGCACTCAGGTTTGTGATGTCGATTTCCATCTCCTCATCATAATCGGTTCCGTCGGAGCAGAAGATATTCTGCGTCTGCCAGGAATCCATGAGAACCTCCGCCTCCGTATACAGATATGACGCCGCCGTGCTGCTCTGCTCATAACTCGTGCCGTGTGAGATCTCCCGGATCGTCATCCCGTACTGCAGCCCCTGCACGATCCGCATTCCGGCAAAGCCCGCCAGCAGGGAGGAAGCGGACAGCACGGCTACCACCAGAAGCTTCGCCCATTTTGTATATAGATGTTTCTTTTTCATGAGAAAACTGTCTCCTCTCGTTATGTCATTGAACATAGTATAGCGAAACATTCTTGCGGAAATCACAGAGATAACCTTAAGCATTTCTTAAAAGCAAAAGGAGGCAGACCGTCAAAACAATTTTACCGGCTTTGCGCTGAAAGAAATTCACTTACCGCCTCTTCCACAAAACTGTTCAGGCTCATTTGATGCGCAATCGCAAAAACAGCCGCTTCACGATGAAGTTCAGGGGAAATTCTTATATTAAAACTTCCTTTATAAGACCTTTCCGGTTCCTTACCCTCCGATTCGCATAAAACAAAATAATCATCAACCGCAGTATGAAAATCCTCTACCAGTTCCCTGGCATCTTTTCCCTCATAAGAAATCAATGCCCGAATGCCCATAACCTTACCGTAAAAGACCTCGTCTCTCTCGGAAAACTCCACGCTTCCGACATAGCCTCTGTAGTTCATCGTATTATTCATATGAGTCCCTCCTCCTCTAACTTCTCAATCAATTGTTTTACCTGATAGTTTAACAATTCTTTTCTCGGGTGCGGCTTATGTAACATAATGGGTGCTTTGTCTTCACATACAAACATCACTCTGGATCCGCTGGTTTTTCCTTTATCTGAACATGCGTAACCAAAATAATGCAGTAAGCTTTGAGCCTCTTCAAATGTAAAATCTTTTGGATTTGATTTTAATCTCTTAATTAACTTATCCTTTTGCCCCAAATAAAATACCTCCGTCAGATATGTTGTTCGTTCTCATTCATAATACATTAAAGCAAAAGAAAATGCAACTGAAAACAGTTGCATTTATAAACCTCCATGTGTTGCTATCGAAGCACGCTGACATCTATGAACGTCATTTTATATCTTCAACCCGATAGCCCACGCCCCATACCACCTTAAGATAACGCGGTTCCCGCGGATTGATCTCGATCTTCTCCCGGATATGCCGGATATGTACCGCCACGGTATTGTCCGCGTTGACGGCGGCCTCACCCCATACATTCTCATAGATCTGTTCGATGGAGAACACCCGCCCCTTGTTCTTCGTCAGGAACAGCAGGATATTATACTGGATCGGCGTCAGCTTCTCCACCGGCAGACCGTCCACCGTCACCAGCTTCGTATCATCGTTGATCTCCATACCGCCGGTCCGGTAGATCTGTGCCCCGGTCTCCGGCGCGATCGTGCCGAGCTGCGTATAGCGGCGCAGCTGAGACTTTACCCGCGCCACAAGTTCCAGAGAATGAAACGGCTTCGTCACATAATCGTCCGCACCCACGTTCAGGCCGACGATTTTGTCCGTATCCTCCGTCTTCGCGGAAAGAATGATAATGGGAATATTCGATTTCTCGCGGATTTTCAGCGTCGCACGCAGGCCGTCCATCCGCGGCATCATCACATCCAGGATAAGAAGCTGGATGTCGTTTTCTTTGATCATCTGAATTGCCTGAATCCCGTCGTAAGCCTTCAGGATATTGTAGCCCTCCGGCGCCAGATAAATCTCGATGGCGTCCACAATGTCTCTGTCATCGTCGCAAACTAATATATTGATCATATGTACATGCCTCCCCCGGTATCATAACACATCGTATAATTTACGTCATCATACGTACTACGCGGCAAGTGCGAAGTAATGTCCTGAATAGTTATAACACCTTTCTGCTTTCAGCAGTATAACGAATCGATCTTGAGAAAAAATTACGGAAAATCTTAATAATTCCTGAATCTGAAATAGAATCCCGCTTTGCGGGATTCCTGCGCTGCCGCGCGTCTGCGTAAGCAGACATCTTCCTTTGCGCGGCATGTGGGTCTGCCCTGTGGGTACATCCGCAGCGGAGCGTTTTTTATCATATAGGAAGTTCGGAGAACTTTCCTATATGATGAAAAAGCCCCGTTCACCGGAGGCTTTTCTTTCACATTTCAGCAGAATGATTTTTGACTTTCAGATGCGCTCCGTATAGTCTCCGGCCACAGTCCGGAACTGCTGAAATAAAGGAAGGAAGTCATTGATGATCGTATGAAAACATGATCCGGCCATACTTCCGTCGTAATCATGTGAAAGCTCGTTTCTCATATTCAGCATCACCATCCAGGCATCATCCGTGATCAGGTGAACAGTATACGCTGTCCGCAGCGTTTCCCTCGGAGATCCAGTTGCGAAAGTCTGTATTTTATGATACTTCACAATGATATCTTTCATCACTTTCCAGGCAATATCAAAAGTCAGGCTGAACTTCTGAACCGTACCGCTCAGAACAAACTCATCTTCGGGATCTCTCATCGGCGCTTTTTCCAACGCAGCCAGGCTGCTGCAAAAGCTATTGTAACGATTAATAAATTTTGCGTCCATACCGATCCATGTCCTCCTTCAGGTAACTGTTTCTGCACTTATCATATTCAAAAACATCTATCTTCTTCAATGTCGGAATTCTGTCTATCTCATCTTTCAGACGATCAACCCGGCACCCGCCTTTTATGATAATATCAATGTCGCTTGTATCTGTCGCAGTGCCTGTCGCGTAAGAGCCAAACAGGTATAAATGCTCTACCTGATATTTTCGGCACAAAACCTGTATCTGATTCAGGATTTCTTTTATTTCCATATTTGCCATAATCTCTCTCCCTTTCAGAAATATCAGCAGCCATGCAGATTCAGGAACTGTCATGAAATTACCCGGGCATCTTGCACCGTCCGTCTGGCACGCAAATCATTCACCTTTTATGCTGTTTTCGAAACTCATCAAGGATCCGTGCGATCAGTCCCGTCCTCCCGAACGGCGTCATCAGATAATACCCGTCCGTATACAGGGAAATCCTGTGCATGATCTCCACGGAAATCTCCGTCGCCAGACGTTCCGACTCCGCCCGATCCTTCCCCTCATACAGCTCCGTGATCTTCGGATCCACGTTGATCCCGTTGATCTCGCTGTCCATAAACCGGGCGTTTCGCGCGCTCACGACGGGAATGACTCCGCCAAGCAGGTATGCGTCCAGCTCCTCACGGGCGCGCTGTAAGTTCTCAAAAGCCTGCTCCGTCAGCACCGGCTGCGTCAGAAAACCGACCATGCCCTTCTCGATTTTTTCCTTTGCCAGACGGATCTGAACGTCAAAATTCCGCGCATTGACATTTAAGGCTCCAAACAGGTGAAAAGGAGTCGGCAGAGACTGTTCCGCAAGGGATGTGACAAAGGCTGCCAGCTTCCGGGAGTTGAACTGGTAGACGCTCTTTACTTCGTCCCGCTCCGCCGTCGGGATCGGATCGCCGGTGATGAGCAGGACATTTCGGATCCCCTCGGCGTAAAGTCCGAACAAAAGCGCTTTTGTCGCGTTCAGGTTCCGGTCGCGGCAGGTCATGTGAGGCAGCGCGTCCATATTCAGCTCCCGCCGGATCTTGCACGCCAGCAGACTGGAGTCCATCCTGGCCCGGGCGATCGGGCAGTCGGCGATCGTAATAATATCGGCGCCCGCGCCCTTTAACTCCCAGGCGCCTCTCATAAATCTGGTTACATCGGCATCCGCCGGGGAATCAAGCTCCACGGCAAGGACTTTTTTACCCGCCTGCAGCTTACTCCAGAAGAGGCTTTCCGCCGACATGGTGCCCGGCTCCCTGCGCACAGTCTCCTTCTGCCTCTGCAGGGACAGAGAACTCCCCCCGGTCGGCAACAACAGCGCCTCCCGCGTCCTCTCAATATGAAGCGGCGTCGTCCCGCAGCAGCCGCCCAGGATCGCAGCGCCCTCCGCCGCCATCTCCCGCAGCTGCGACGCAAAATACTGCGGATCGCCTTCGTAAAACGTGCGGTTGTTGATCACCGTCGGATAACCGGCATTCGGCATCAGGGAAAGTGTGATTCCCTCATGATCCAGCTCCCGCACCAGCTTAAGCAGATGCCGCGCGCCGCAGACGCAGTTTAAGCCAACGGCGTCCGCGGCAGGGCAGTTTTTCATCATCTCAAACAGATCCGCAGCCGGGACGCCGTCCCGGGAATATCCGTCCGCCTGCACCGCAAAGCTGACAATAATATAGGCTTCCGGCGATTTTTCGCGGATATACGCGGCGATTTCACACAACCCCTCCGTGTCGGAATTTGTCTCAAAAAGAAAATGCTCCGCACCCAGCTCCAGAAACAGGTCCGTCACAAAACGGTACTCTTCATAAACGCTCCTGTCCTCACTCAGGCCGCCGATCGGACCGATATCCGCAAAGACAAAGGCCTCATATTCCGCTGCCGCGGCGGAGGCCAACTCCCAGGCTGCCCGGATAACCTGCCGCGTAAGCTCCTCATCACCCTGAAACTGTATCCGGTTTGCCGCGAAGGTGTCCGTCTTGATCGCCCTGCAACCCGCCTCCAGGTACTCCTTATGGATCTCTGCGATCAGCTCCGGCTGGTTCAGTGCGGCCATCTCGCAGCTCATTCCCGGCATCGGATTTTTCCGGGAAAACCAGGTACCCATGCTGCCGTCAAACAGCAATAGATTGTGATTGATATACTCTCTTAACTTCATCATCCTTTATGTCCCGGGTTATTTACCCCAGCACCTCCTTCGCCACATCCACGGACGCCTTGGCGTCCTTTGTATAATAATCCGCTCCGATCTCCTCCGCGTATTCCGGCGTCAGAACGGCGCCTCCCACGAACACCTTACAGTCGTGTCCCGACGCGCGGAGCGCTTCGATCGTTTTCTTCATGGATACAACAGTCGTCGTCATCAGCGCCGACAGCCCGATCAGACGGACATTCTCCGCGACGGCGGTATCCACCACCTTCTGCGCCGGCACGTCGCGGCCCAGGTCGATCACCTGATAACCGTAGTTTTCCAGAACAACGCGGACGATATTTTTGCCGATATCATGGATGTCGCCCTCGACCGTCGCCATAATGATCTTTCCCTTTGACACGCTCTCCCCGCCGCGCTTTGCAATCCGATCCTTAATAAAATCAAATCCGGCGCAGGCCGCATTGGCGGAGTTGATCAGCTGGGGAAG
Source organism: Clostridiales bacterium (assembly GCA_021202015.1). GTDB lineage: Bacteria > Bacillota > Clostridia > Lachnospirales > Lachnospiraceae > Eubacterium_I. The sequence continues at coordinate 10,614 of JAJQDV010000050.1, forward strand.
GAAGATCTGCTGCTTTTCGTACTTTTCTCCCACCACGTCGAGCGCGGGGATCAGCTTCGTATTGATCACGTCCATCTCATCCATGGTCTCTAAAAGCTGCGCCGTCAGTTCCCTCGTTTCCTGCTTTAAGCCCTTTAAAACCGCGGTCTCCACGGTCATCTCCCGCGGTGCGGCGGACGGTTTCTTCTCCTCCTCCGCCGCGGCAAACCGCGCAATATAAGCCTCGCACTGCGCATCCTCTCCGGACAGGGCGCGGAAGGAAGCGATCGTATCCATGATCTCCGCCTGATTCGGATTGACGATCGGCAGATCCAGCCCGCAGTACATCGCCTGTGTCAGAAAGCTGGTCGTGACATGGCTCCTTTTCGGCAGGCCGAAGGAAATATTGCTGACACCGAGCACACAGTGAAGTCCCAGGCGCTCATGCACCATCCGCACGGCTTTCAGCGTCTCCGCCGCCTGCTCCTGCTGCGCGGAGACCGTCAGCGTCAGGCAGTCGATCAGGACATCTTCCCGCGGGATACCGACGGCAAGCGCCGCGCGGAGGATTTTTTCCGCCAGGGCAAACCTCTGCTCCGCACTGTCCGGAATCCCCGATTTGTCCATGGTCAGACCGACCACCGCGGCGCCGTATTTTTTCACGATCGGAAGAACAGTCTTAAGCACCTCATCCTCCGCGTTCACCGAATTCACGATAGCTCGGCCATTGCACAGCCGCAGTCCCGCCTCAATCGCGTCCGGATCGGAGGAATCGATCTGCAGCGGCAGGTCGACGACGCTCTGGACCGCCTGCACCACATCCTCCATCATCCGCGGCTCGTCCAGCCCCGGCAGGCCGACGTTGATATCCAGAATATCCGCCCCGGCGTCCGCCTGCTCGATGGCGCGTTCCATGATATAGTTCATATCGTGCTCCCGCAGCGCCTGGGCGAAACGCTTCTTCCCGGTCGGATTGATGCGCTCGCCGATCACGCGCACGCCGCCGAACTCCACCATCCTGCCGGTGGAGCAGACGCCGCGTCGACGCGCTGATTCTCTCATGGCGCCGGGCATTTCCGGTCCGTCCGCGTCCTCAGCCCTCACCAGGGCGGCCAGCGCCGCAATAAACGCCGGCGTCGTCCCGCAGCAGCCGCCTGCCATCGAAACGCCCAGCTCCAGAAACGGCCTCATCTGACGCGCAAACTCCTCCGCCCCCATCTCATACGCTCCGGTCGCCGGGTCCGGCAGCCCCGCGTTCGGCTTCACGATCAGCGGTTTATCCGTCCACCTCTTCATCTCCCGGATCATCGGAAGGATCTCATTCGGGCCGAGGGAACAGTTAATCCCCATAGCGCCCACGCCCAGCCCGTCCAGCGTCGCTGCCATGGAAGACACCAGCGTCCCCGTAAAAGTACGCCCGCTCGCCTCGAAGCTCATCGTCACCCAGACGGGAAGGTTCGTATTCTCCCGGGCCGCGAGAACCGCGGCCTTCACCTCATAAAGATCCGTCATCGTTTCAAATATAATCAGATCCGCGCCGGCGCGCTCGCCGGCGACCGTCATTTCCTTATATATCTCATAGGCGTCATCAAAGGACAGCGTACCCAAAGGCTCCATCAGTTCGCCGATCGGGCCGATATCCAGGGCGACGCGGATCTGTTTCCCCGGCCTCATTCTGTCTTCTGTCAGATCCCCCTCTTCCCGTTTTTCCTTTTTCAGAACTGCCATCCGCTGCTTTTCGACCGGGAAATCTTCGCCGCCGGTTCTTCCCCTCCCGACTGCGCCCGGTTCTTCATCAGCTGTCCCCCTCCCGACCGCCCGCAGCGCCGCGGCCACATTCGCCTGCACCAGCTCCTGCACGCTGTATCCTGTTCCTCTTAATTTATGCGCGTTCGCGCCGAATGTATTTGCATAGATGACGTCGCTGCCCGCATCCACATATTCACGCTGGATCCGCTCCAGGATCTCCGGATGCTCCATTCCGAACACCTCCGGCCGTGCTCCCAGTGCCAGACCCGCATTCTGCAGCATGGTCCCCATGGCGCCATCCAGTATCGTTATTTTACTCACAGACGATTCCTCTCCTTCTATATGAACAGTTTAAAAACATGCCGCAGGCCTCGCAGCCGCGTTTTCGGATCTCCTGCGGTGTCTCCGATATGCCCATGACAGCGGTCACGGATTTTCTCGGAACCATGATACAGCTTTCTGTCACGGCAACTCCAATCCGGCGGGATGTGTTAAGAATCTCGCACATCCGGCGCTGCGTATCCATGGGGAGATCTCCGTAACCCGGACTGAAACGGCTGGTGAGAAGCAGATGCTCCCGGCCAAGCTGCTCCCGCAGATCCGCCTCAAAATGATCACAGACATTCTCCGCGGCGACACTGGCGCAGGCGTCCATGATGACAGCATCCGCCATATTCGTCACCTCATAACGCATCAGTATCTGTTCGACCCGGGCTCCGACGGTGGCAGCCAGAAGCACCGCCTCCCGGCAGGGACGAAGCAATGCCCGGATATCGTTCCCTTCCATGGGAAAACCGACGATTTCGCCATTCTCCACCGGCATACGGCTGTAGACCAGCCGCGGAACAGCAGCCCTTTTCACCTCTCCCGCAGCGCTGAGGATCTGACGCCGGATCTCCGGCGTCACCTCCTGTCCGTGATGACCGAGGTACATCAGTATTTCATTATAGTTTAGATCTGTCATCCGCGCTTCGATCATAACCAGGATACCTTTCGACAGCGGAAAAGCCCGATCTCACGTTCCGCTTCCCGCAGTTCTTACCACGGCATTATACATGAAAACAAAAGAAAAGACAACGTCGATCTGATAATTTCCGGTTTATCTATCGGCTTAGTATGATAAAACTCCCGCGCTTACGCTGCTTCATACTCCCGGACGATCGCTCCATTCTCAAATAAAATGTTTAATTATGTTGCTGTCAGCTATATTATTCTGATTTTCGTTCTGTACAGCTACTTTATGCATGTGGCTATTCGCTATATTTTATATTTATAATATAAAAGGAGCGTAAAAATGGACTTCACTGCAATCGGAAAAAGAATAAAAGTGGCGAGAAAAAATGCCGGAATCACACAGGAACAGCTGGCGGAACGCATTGACATCTCTACACATTATGTATATGAAATCGAACGCGGTTTAAAAAAACTGTCCCTGAAGACGCTGACAAACATCGCGATTGAACTGCAGCAGTCCATGGATTATCTGCTCTGGGGAAATTATCCCCCTTACAGCGAAGAGTTCGCGGCAGAACCGGATCCGCTCAGCGAAATCATTGATGAAATTCCTTTTTCCGAGCGAAATACGGTTGCCGAGATTATATCCACCATGCTCCCGCACATCGGAAAATAATATTTATGAAAAAAGGATGCTCCTTCTGACAGGACATCCTTTTTATTCATAAAATCATTCCCGGAAAATGTCTTTCCCATAGAGCTGTTTACTCCGATTTTACAAACGTATGCGCCTCTTCCTCACCGCGCAGGACTCGTAGTCCGCCGAGTGCCAGGGACTCCATCTCGTTCTCACCCGGATATACGGTAACCGGCGCGATCCACTCCACATTTTTCTTTACTTCATTCGTAAAATACTCAGAGTAGGCGATGCCCCCGGTAAGCACAATGCCCTCGATATCACCGCCCACGGTAGCGGCCTCCTCACCGACGCAGCGCGCTACATTGAGCGCCATCGCATCGTAAATCAGCTTTGCGTGTTCATCGCCGTTTCTGATCATCTTTTCCACCTCGCGGCTGTCATTCACACCGATGTGGGCGACCAGTCCGCCTCTGGTCTTCAGTTTCTTCAGCATATCCTTTGTGCTCATGCCGGATTCACCGAAATAGCTGGTAAACGACTGAATCGGCAATTTGCCGGAGCGCTCCGGAGCGAACGGACCGTCCTCGTCGTTGATAATATCGGCTACCTTTCCCCCATACTGCAGGGTAACGGAAATGCCGCCGCCCAGATGAACCACGATCAGTTTACAGTCCTTATAAGCCTTGCCGTGCTCGCGGGCATATTTCATGGCGGCCGCACGGGTATTCAGGTTATGGCCGATTCCCTTCCGGGTAACTTCCGTAAGACCGGTGATCTTTAAGATGGGCCACATCTCATCCACCGTCACCCCGTCATAGATAAAAGCCGGAATGCCGAGCGGCGTCGCAATGGCCTCCGCGATGACCGCACCCAGATTGGAAGCATGTTCCATCGCCGGCTTGTTCTTCAGCTGCCAGACCATGTCATCATTCACGATATAAGCGCCTGCCTGCACGGGAGGGAGCAGCCCGCCGCGGGCCACGATCCCGGTCAGTTCCTCCAGCTTCACCCCCTTGTCCTTCAGAACATCCAGAATCATGTCTTTTCGAAACTCATACTGATCTACGATCAGATCGTACTGCGCGATTACGTCCGCAGAGTGGGAGATGCTCTCCACAAAAATCTGGTTCTCATCCTCATAATAAGCAATCTTTGTGGAAGTAGAACCCGGGTTCAAAATAAGCAGTTTTTCCATAGTAAAATCCTCCTCTTCTTTACGGCTCATTAGATCATGAACTCCGCCGTGCTCAGTTCGCGAGCTGGTGGCTCGCTCACTGTACGGGCATTCGCCCTATGTCCGAATATCGAAAAGCAGTCTCTTACACACAAGCGCGACGATCCTGCTTTTCGATATTCGGCCGCACGGCTCATTGTTTGCACTCATTATATCATACAATTTATATCATGCACAATCCCCTACATGATTCAATTTTCCTTTTTTTGCAACGCCGGACGCGCAGCGGCTGCTTTTTCGCACAGGACTGCATAAGGAAATATTCGGCAAAGCCGCAGCAGCCCGCGCGGAGATTACGAGGCAAAAGCCGCCTCCTGCTCGATCATGTGAAGTGGATGGCTGCGAATAGTAAGGAACTGTCATCCCTCTTCCATCAGCTGTTTCAGAGTCTCCCCGATATTTTCAATCTGTTCCCGGTTGGAAATGGTTTTGATGTTCAGCTGGCTGCCTCTGCTCCTCTGCATCCGGTTCACCGCGTTCATTTCCTCGTTGTCATGCCGGTAGGTATTTCCGATCAGCACCCTGGTCACGCCGATACCGAAATGATCCGCGATGCTGTCCAGCTTATGATAATAATTCAGATCGAGCTTCTGCACAGCCTTGCACTCCGCGATGACAGAGCGGAATCCTTTTGTCAGAACCAGATCCATCTCGTTTTTCACACTGCCTTCTTCCCAGTAAAACTCGTATCCCGTAGCCACATCGTCAAAATAACCGGTCTTCAGCACCTGATAATAGGTATAGATCTCCAGAATCTCCCCGGCCGAAGTGAGCAGGCTGCGAATCCGCGGAGAGGCATACCGAAAGCTGACCACCGCCGGATTCTGATTCTCCCGGGTCAGGCAGCTGATGTAATGTGCAGCCTCGAGCTGCTCCAGAACCGCAAAGGACTCCTTACTGTTCGCTCCCAGATCCGCCTTTGTGACGTCCATACGGCTGCAGTCAACCCGTACCCGATTTTTTCCGTCCGGCGTTACCGTGACGCCGTAATAGTCCAGAAGCAGATCGTGGCGGGAGAAAAGCCCGCGGAAAGCGGCCTCTGCGGCGGAATTCACATAAATCTCCAGCCGGCAGTTCTCACTGGTACGGGAAACCAGCATGGAATCGGATCCCGCGGCTCCGTATTTTATCAGCTTTTCCAAAACGCCGCGAACCGTCCGGAACGTATAGGACGGAAGTTCAAATATCAGGCGTTTTACAGGCAGCCGATCAGAAAGTACCGCCAGAGACGCCAATGGCGGACGGTTTTCCTCATAGTCCGCCAGCGCCGTACAGACGCGGTTACATCTCCGCACTCCTTTCTCAAAAGAAGGCTGCGGCAGATATCCGCCCGTATATATCCCCCACAGTTCCTCATAGTCGTCCATAAATTCCGGCAGATGAAAACGATGATCAGCAGCCTTCATCAGGGAAAACATATCGCTGATGCGAATGTAGGAATCATCCCGGATATACCGGAGATAATCACAACCGACATGCTTCGTAAACCGCTTGTATTTCCAGTCAAACTCAAAACAGGGGATTTTCTTTCCCAGAACCCTCCCGAGAAAGGCCGCGTTATCCAGCGCGGAGGAAAACAGCCGCGTACTTCCGTCATAGAGATCCGCTCCGCCTGCTTTTCCCCGAGGTAAAAGCGGATCACACGTTTCCGCACGGGACTGAGACGGAGCACCTGCTTCCGCGCGAGACGAAGCCTGATCAACCGCTTCCGCACGGGACAAAGCCTGATCGGCCGCTTCCACACGGGACAGGAACCGATTGGCCGCCTCCTCCCTGTCTGCGCAGGGAAGGATCTCCCATGCGGTCAGAACGGCGCTCTGCCGCTGACTGTCCCCCGTTTTTTTCAGCTGTTCCAACGCTTTTTCCAGCCGCTTTTTTTCTTTTTCATCGACCTCGTTCATACAGGCCGCCGTAAACGTGACCGCACAGTGTATTTTTCGCTCACCCAGATAATGGAGGACAGCGGAAAGCTTCTGTTTCAGCAGCTCCGCGCGAAATCCACGCTCCATACTATACAGATAATGGATCCGTTCCGGGCTGAGCACCGTGGCTGCCGCCACATTGGCAAACACCGCCTCGTTTCTGCCGTCCTGCTCCCTGCCATCCTCAAAAGCCATGGCGACGGAAGGCTGAAAATGATAGGAGAGGATAAACGGGATCCGCTCGATCATGGTTTCGTCGTTTTTCTTGTAATCCCGGTACAGATTTGCCTCGATCACCGGGAAAAACGCGTCGGAGACCAGAGAAAGCCGCTCCTCTACCTGTCTTTTGACATCTCCGGGAACACCGTCCAGCGAATCCCGGAATTCCCGTTCATAAAATTCATACTGCCTGGTATAACTTTCTACGCCGTTTAATATGTTTTTCAGGCAGAAGCAGAACTGCCGATATGCCAGTCCCACCTCATCGCCGCAGTCAGAGATCAGGCGGCGGATTGTCTCCATATCGCTGCTGTGCAGCGGATCGGACGACTTTAATTTTTCAGCGTTCGCGCGGAACAGCTGATGAAGCTCCAGAGACAGTCGATCGAGATCATCCAGCTGCGGATCAATCCGCGGATCCTCCCATTTCGCGCGGTCGTTCCCTGTGTATGCTTCTTTCCCAAGAGGAGATCCGACACTGCTGAATACCAGACAGGGATGCGTCCGCTTCGCGGGATTGTTCACCCTCCTGTCCGCCAGGCAGTCTTCCAGGCGCAGCCGGCCGTCGGCATCCATGGGCGCTGTCCAGCCGTTGGTGACCAGACTCAGCACCCATCGGCGGTGCTCCAGCCAGACCAGGATATCAAAGCTCTCCCGGGCAGATGCGTCTGTCTCTCTCCGGCTCAGAACCTCCTCCGCAAACCGGTCCGCCTCCTCCGTCCAGTCACGGTCATCTACCGCAACGATACCCATACTGTACAGCTTATATTTCATCGACAGCGCATAGGAAAGAGAGGAAGCGTAGTGATACGGATTCGCCCGAAACTTTTTCAGCGCCTCGCTGACGTCAATATTCAGGGAGCTGTTCCAGGAAAGATGTGTGTTGAAAGCCATCTGCTCCAGCTGCGGGTCGATGTTCTCCGGTGTGATCTTTGCGCTGACACACACCGGATAGAGCCACATCTCCTCCTCTCCGGGCGGGTCCTCCCGCTCCAGCACATGGCAGACCGGGCATTCACACTGCGCAAAGAGATGCGCGATACTCCGATTGAGCCGGTTACTCCGTAAGGCCACAAAAATATAATGATACTTCACATTTTTCTTCGCCGCCGCAGACAGGATCCCGGAAACGATCGCCTGATTCACTTCAAATGCTTTTTGGGACTCTCCCAGCCAGAATGAGGGAGTCTCCGCCCTCTCATCCGTTTTCGGAAGGGGCGCAAAATTCAGCGAGGCGTACGCGCGTTTTTTATCTGCCTTCATGGAGCCGTCCACGTCGACGAAACGGGAGAGATCCGGACGAAACTGCAGATAGCTCGCCCGATCCTCCTCTGCCGTACCGGAAACCGCCGTGATGTTCAGGGAATATCCTTTCATCTGGCCGGCCTGAAGGCAGAGATCGATAAACTTCTGCCCATACGTGCCGGCGCCCACGACCAGGACATGGATCGGGACTTCCTCCGCGGCCCTCTCCCGAACCGGGCAGGACCGATCCGGGCGTTCCTGCTGAGCCACGGAAGACATCGATGCGCTTCTCTCCCGAACCGGGCAGGACTGCTCCAGCGCTTCATAAAGGGGATGCTCGTAAAGCAGCTTCCGGATCACGATACCGGGGTCGCCGCTGCCCTGCTCCCCGGCCGGCAGGAGATCCTGCTCCCCGACCGACGCGCGCTTCGCGGCCGCACGAAGATCGCAAAGGAGTTCTGTGCAGCTCCCGTAACGATTACGCGGATTTTTCGCCAGACATTTTTTCAGGATATCGACAAGCATCTGCACCAGCAGATAATCGGAGTTTGCCGCGGACATCGCGATCAGAGCGGAATTTTTTACCATGACATCGATACTTTCATAATCATCGTCCCGGTAAAGCCCGCCTGTTTCCCGGTCGGCCGAAAGCACGACAGCGCGGTACAGCGTCGCCCCGATGGAATAAATATCCGAGCGGTTATCCGCTTTCCCTCGAAGCACCTCGGGCGCCCGGTATCCTTCGGTTCCCGCAAACCTTACGGGAAATCCGCTGTTGACCGGATACAGGGTATTGATATCGAACACAGATATATGATCCGGGTTCACCCGCATATAACTGTCATAGGGGATCATAAAATTCGCGGGTTTTACATCCAGGTGCATGATTCCTGCCGTATGCAGTATTCGGATACAATTGGTCAGGGAAATCATAATCCGCAGAATATTGTTCAGCCTGAACTCCGCCTGCTTCTCCGGCGCCTCCGCCATCTCCCGGAGATACTGCTCAAACTCTACGCCGATAAGCCCGGGAGACCAGATATAAACGGTTGTTCCGTTCTCAGATCCGTAAAAAAACTCCCCCATCTGGATATAATTGCGCAAAACCGCGTATTTCGGGTTCTCCATCACCTTCCAGAGCAGGCGGTAGGTGTCCAGATATTCCTGACAAAGGCTGAAGAAATGAGCCCCGGCAGATTCCGCGGCTGCCAGCTGGCCGTCTCCCTGACGCGTCAGGATATGGTCGTCCCGCAGCATCTCCATCGGGTAAAATTCCTTCAGTTTTCCGGTCTCGCTGTAGCCTTCCCGAAACCTCCTGGCCTCATAGCAGACAGCCGTGCCGCCCTCCCCGATCACGGACAGGATCTCAAACTCCTCCAGACCGCTTCTGTCTGCCGTGGAGGACAGCAGGATCGGCTGTCCGGGCTCCAGATAAACTCTCCCTGTTTTCTCCATATATAATATACCCCTTCTCTCATCGGCCTTCAAAATGACAATTTAATGAAAATTTAATACTTTTTTTATAAAAATTTACCGGGTTAAGTAGACTGGCTCTTTGCAAAGCCAGCCCCTCCAAGAACCGGA
>JAJQDV010000017.1:0-3636 GCA_021202015.1 Clostridiales bacterium
TATCCATCACCACCTTCCTGCGGCAAAAAAATCAGTCCGGGATAAAGCCCTCGGAACGCGCGTAATCCTCCCATCGGTCTAATACTTTTCCGATTTCTTCCTTTGCTTTCTGCCCGAACTCCTCCGTGATCTCCTGCAAATCCACGCCGTAATTCATGAGGTTGATCATAATATCCTGCGTATCCACAAAATCAGCCATCATCACCAGATCATCCAACATCGCGGAGAAAACTTCCTCGCCATCGCTACGTTCGTATCCGGAATCTGAAGATGTATCCGGTTCCTCTTCCACAGAGCATCCGCGCTCGTCCTCAGCATGATCTTTCGGCATATCCATTCCCTTCATCAGAACATTTGGATAGATATACATTCTCGCAGCTCCGCTTCCCGAAGCACCAAGCCGTACATCGGATGTTTTCCCGGATTCCTTCCGTGCGCCCATGATGTATTTCAGCACATCCTCCCACATATCCTGATCTTCGCTTGTCCGGTCTGCTTTCTTCGTCAGGCACTGCATCGCGCAACTTCCCATCGGTGCCGCTATACGGACGCTGATTTCTGCCATCCGCTCCATATAATCCCGGCACATCTGCTCCATCTCCCCTCGCACATGGAGATACGGGCGATGGTGTTTCCGCAGCTTATCCTCCATGCTCCACATCCCGATCAGGCTTTCCAGCATGACATAAAGGCTGTCCCGGTCAGTGACAAGCGCATTCAGGTCCTGCACCCTGACTGCAGCCATCTCACAGCCCATATCTTTACAAAACAGGGTTTCCATGCCGTCAGCCAGTCTGCTGCCGTTGCGGCCATTCCCAGAAGCACCGTTTTCTTTCAGGCTCCCGCCTGCCTGGGCGGTTTCTTTCTCATATCCAAAGCCATCCGGCCACTCATTGGGGAATGCCTTTCTGCTCATCGTTTTCTCCATCGCCTTCGTCTCCATCTTTTTGTTCTCTGTCATTTAAAATCCTCCGTAAAAATAATAGGAGCGCCCGCAAAAGGCGCCCTGTTTTAATTTGTCTTCTCTGTTTCCCCCGGCTTCGTTGTCATCAGTGCGTAAAGCTGCAGCGACTTATCGAATCGGTCTTTAAAAGGAATGATCGTGCTTCCATAAAAAATCAGCCCCTCGCCCTCATTGCTGTTGGTCACATAAGAAAGCTGGTGCGGGGAAATGTTCAGCTGCTTCGCCAGAATCTGCCTGTCGCCAGATGCCTGATTGAGCATATAAACAAAATCCGAATTCTCGAAAATGTTCTCTATCTCCCGACTGGAAAGCAGGTCTTTCACGTTCTGCGTGATGCCTGTCGGGATTCCGCCCCACTTACGGAAGCGTTTCCAGATTTCCACGCTGTAGGCGGCGGTCTGTTCCTCTTTCAGCAGAAGGTGGAATTCATCAATGTAATAGCGTGTGGATTTTTTTGCCGCGCGGTTGACCGTCACGCGGTTCCACACCTGGTCCTGCACAATCAGCATTCCGATTTTTTTCAACTGTTTACCAAGCTCCTTAATATCGAAGCAGATAAAACGGTTGTCCAGCTGCACATTTGTCTGGTGGTTAAACACATTGAGCGACCCGGTGACATAGATTTCCAACGCTGTCGCGATACGCTGCGCTTCATCCTCCTTCTGCGCCCGCAGGCAGTCATACAAGTCACCGAGCGTCGGCATATTCTCCGGCACCGGATTTTCAAAATATTTCCGGTACACAATCGGCAGGCAGCGGTCAATCATGGATACCTCCACAGCTTCCAGTCCGGTTTTCCCGCCCATGATCAGCTCGCACAGGGAAAGGATAAAATCACTTTTCAGCGCCAGCGGGTTTTCATCATCCGAATAGTCCAGGTTGATGTCCATCGGATTTACATAATCCTTGCTCACAGGCGAAATGCGTACAACCTGCCCGCCCATCTTGTGGACAAGCGGAAAATATTCCCCTTCCGGGTCACAGATGATAATGTCATCATTCGTGACAAGGAAAGCATTCGTCATCTCACGCTTTGCGGAAAAGGATTTACCAGAGCCGGGTGTTCCGAGAATCAGGCCGTTCGGGTTTTTCAACCGTTTCCGGTCTACCATGATCATGTTATTGGAAAGGGCATTCAGCCCGTAATACAGCGCTTCGCCCTCCTGAAACAGTTCCTGTGTCGTAAACGGCACAAAAATAGCAGTGGACGTGGTGGTCAGCGCCCGTTTAATAGGGATATGGTTCTTCCCCAACGGTAAGCTGCTCATCAGCCCCTGCTCCTGCTGATAATCCAGTCGGCGCAGCGCACAGTTATATTTCTGCGCAATGCCCGCCGCCTGAAAAATAATCGTATCAAGCTTCTGTCTCGACTTCGCCGTGTTCATCACAAGGACCGTTACCATAAACATCCGCTCATTCCTGCTCTGCAAATCCTCCAGCAGTTTCTTCGCTTCCCCGCCGTAGGTAGCCAGGTCAGACGGGATAATGTCCATGTCATATCCTGCACGGACCGCTTTTTTCTGTTCCTCAATCTTCATCCGGTCAATGTCCGTGATCTTCGTTTTAATCGTCTTAATCGCCTTCGCCTGGTCAAGTGACTGGACGTGCAGGCTTACGATCATATCGTGATCCATGTCAAGAAACTCCGCAAGCATCTTATCTGTCAGTTCCGGCGCGAGGATCTGCAGATACGAGACCGCCCCAATGGTGCGCCCCATGCGGAAATATTTCCCGTCACGGAAATCAAAGCTCGTCGGCGCAATATAATCCTTTGTCCCAAGACCGGATTCCACAATCATGCCGTAATTGAAATGGAACGGCTGCATCGTGTCGCTGTTGAAAGTCTCATACATGATTTTCAGACGCTCCACGCCGTTCAGCGGATAGGCGGTCACGCCAAGCACCTTAAAATTGCCCAGCACATCCGCTTCGATACGCTCCAGCTTCGGCCTTGCATCCTTGATGCTGTCCGCTTCCACTCCAAACGTGATAAACTTTGATTTCACAAGGCCGTTATTGCCTTTTGCAAGCTGATTTTTCAGCATCTGTGCGTATTCCTGCCGGATATCATCAAATGCATCATTCTGTGACGGGATATGGATGGACTTTTCAAACTCTGCCATATCCGTATGATGGTTGATGAACGAAAGCTGGAACCGGATGGTGCTGTCAAAATAATTTAAAAAATCGCACCAATTCTCAAAAATCGCGTTCTTATCCTCTTTCTGCGCAAGCTGATAATTGATGTCATAAAAGCGCACCGTCTTCGAATAAAAGCGGTCATCCACACGGCAGATGCCGTCCTTCGCCATCTCTTTATAATGGATGCTTTTCTGCGCGGAGATGCTGCGGTTTTTCTTCCCGTCATTTTTCGCGGAGACTGACGCTTTCTTCGGCACAGATTTCTTCGGCACAGCTTTCTTCGATACGTTTTTCTTTGATACCGATTTGCTTGCCGTGGCAGCATTCTTGCCCGTGACAGCTTTCTTATCCGTGGCAGCTCTTTTACCCGACGCACCATACCGGAATTTTTTTGTTTTCACCGGCGGATTAGCAGCTTTGCCCCGTTTCTTTTGTTTTTTCTTTTTACTTTTGCCAAACAATGGCATACCTCCTGTTCCGGGAAAGAAACAGGGGACAGCTTCTGCCATCCCCATGATTTCCTTGCCCTG
>JAJQDV010000017.1:3736-17418 GCA_021202015.1 Clostridiales bacterium
TTCCGGGAAAGAAACAGGGGACAGCTTCTGCCATCCCCATGATTTCCTTGCCCTGATTTCTACGATGCTACAACGGTTACCTCTAACCATCCGGCAATATATCCTCACATCCTGTCCATATTTTTCTGTGATTCAAAAAGATTGCCTCCTGATTATCCGGCAAACCGCCATCCCATCTTATCCATATACTACAGTAACGGCTTTCTCTTCCTGCGGCTGACCACAGCACCGATTCCAATGCCTGCAGCCGACAGCCCAAGCAGCGCCAGATAAAACGCTATATGGGATTCATCCCCTGTTTTCGGGCTGCTTGCCGTTTCCGTGGTTTCTCCCGGTGTCTGGTCTCCCGCCTCCGGTACATCCTCAACCTTCGTATTGGTCATGGTTGCTTTGATAATCTCACCATCCTCCGTAATCTCAAACGGGAACCGTGTCTCATCAATCGCATAACCCTCCGGCGCGTCAAATTCCTGATAGGTATAGTAGCCGTATTCCAGTCCCTCAAACACAGCCACACCGTTTTCATCGGTGTAACCCTCGGCTACCACATTTCCATCCTCGTCATAGATACGGAATCCGGCATTCGGCAGAAGCTCCCCCGTAGACACATCCGTCTTTGTCAGTTCCAGCGTCCCGGTGATCTTCTTATTTGTCATTTCTGCCTTGATGATCTGTCCATCTTCTGTGATGGAGAACGGATAGGCCGTCTCGTCAATTACATAGCCTTCCGGTGCATCATATTCGCGATAGTAATACTCGCCGTATTCCAGCTCCTCAAACGTGATCACGCCGTTCTCATCTGTCCTGCCCTGAACAACCACATTGCCGTCCGCATCGAGGATTTCCACGCCGCAGTCCGGCAAAAGCTCCCCGGTGGAAACATCCGTCTTCGTCAGTTCCAGTGTCCCGGTGATCTTCTGGTTCGTCATTTCCGCTTTCACTACTTCGCCGTTTTCCGTGATGGAGAACGGATACGCTGTCTCGTCGATCAGATAACCTTCTGGTGCATCATACTCGCGGTAATAATACTCACCGTATTCCAGTTCCGCGAACACAGCTTTTCCATTTTCATCGGTATAACCCTGCACAAGCACGTTGCCGTCCGCGTCCAGAATCTCAAACCCACAGTTTGGAAGCGCCTCTCCGGTAGATACATCTGTCTTTGTAATCTCAAGAGAACCAACAATCTTTTCATCCGTCACCTTGATGCCAATGGTCTGCTCATCAAAAGTAATGGATACATAGAAGTTGCTCTCATTGACCGCATAGGATTCCGGCGCGGAAAGCTCACGGATGACATAATCGCCATAAGGGATATCGTCAAACCGGAAGTATCCCTCTTCATCTGATACAGCCGTCAGGAGCGCATATTCTTCGGTATAGGCTTCCGCATTCACACGGAACAGCCCGAATACCGCGCTCTCCAGCGGCTCTTCCGAAGCATTCAGCTTCATGCCCTGGATGCTGCCCCGGATCAGTTCATTTGAAATGGCTTCGCCGTCATTTGCGGAAACCACGACCAGCGCCGCTTCCTGTCCGGCATAGCTGAATGTAACCGGATATTCCGTATCCGAGAGGATATAATGCTGGTCTGTCGCATACTCTTTGACATAGTAAGAGCCGAGCGGCAGGTCCGCGTCAAATGTAAGCGTCCCGTCTACGTCGCAATACTTCACTTCAATCAAGCCGCCTGCAGGGATCACCGTACCGTCAGCAGCGGTCAGGTCTTCCGCCGCATACAGCGCAAATGCCACGTTCTGGATTTCCCCATTATCGCCAAGGTTAAAGGTCTCATCCACTTCAAGGGCTTTCTCAAGGGTAACGCTTACTTTCTGCCTGTCGTTGTAGAAAGAAGCGGCTGTTTCCGTAACAGAAACCTCCTGCCCCGCATAGGTAAGCTCCACCGTCACAGGCTCACTGGCAATCACCATGCCGTAAGGCGCGGTCACTTCCGTCACGGTATACTTTCCGAGGTAAAGAAGGTCTGTTTCCGCAGAGCCGGATTCATCCGTAGTGATGGTTGCCACCACCTCGCCAGCCGACGCACGGAGTGTCCCGTCCAGCGTATAAATATCCTCCGCAGCCGTCACTTCATAGACAGCGCCCGACAAGTTCCCGACCGTATAAACCGGGGTATAAACCACCGTATCGGTATCCGTGCTGCCATCCTTATCCAGAAGCGGCAGGCCGGATTCTGTCACGCTCGAAAAGCTCTCGCCGGATTTCGTCACGCTAATCGTCCCTTTCTGCGCGACATTATATTTCACCACAGTCACAACGGTTTCCGAGCCGTCCACCGTAAAGGCTACCGGCTCGCTGTCAAGCACATAGCCCTGCGCGGTCTGGACTTCCACCAGTGTGTAATCCCCATAGGAAAGCACCTCCGGCAGCATCAGCCATCCCTCATCATTGGTGTAAAACGTATCCAGAACCGTCGGCGTCGGATAATAAATTTCCTGCGTGACAAGGTTCCCTGACGCATCATAGATTTGGAAGCCGATGCCGGAAGCCGCGACCAGATTCCCAGTCTCCGCATCGCGTTTCTCCACACGGATATAGGCATTGATCGTCGTGTTATTTAAGATGTAATAATAGGTCTTCCCGTCCGTATCAATATACACAGAGAAATCACTTACAAACGCTTTCCCTTCCTCGCCTTCCACCTGATGGACGACATACACGCCATAAGGCAGGTCTTTCGTCTTTGCGTATCCGTTTTCATCCGTGGTAATCAGGTCACGCTCGGTCTCCTTTGCGTCCTCGTAAGAACCTGCGGATTTTAAGTAAACCTCAAATACCGCTCCCTCTTCCGGTTTTTCGATCATACCGGATGTAGATGTAGTCGCGGAATAGGTCACATCTGTGGAAGATGCGCTCCCGGTCTCTGTTTCATCCTCAACTGCATCCGTTTCAGATTCAGTCTCGTCTGCTTCGCTTTCAGCTTCCGCAGCTTCTGTCTCATCCGCTTCGGTTTCCGTTTCCACTGCTTCTGTCTCGTCTGTATCGGTTTCTGTTTCCGCAGCTTCTGTCTCGCCTGCTTCGGTTTCTGTTTCCGCAGCTTCGTCTGATTCTTCACTTTCAGTTTCATAAGTTACTGTCTCATCTTCCTCATCCGTATGCTTCACGATCTGGATGCTCCCCTTTATTACATCATCGGTCACATCATTCTCTGTCGTATTCAGCTCAATCGTGTAATCCTCTGCGGACGCGCCGACTTCATATACCGTCTCATCCAGCACATAACCTTCCGGCGGAGTGATCTCCTGCACCGTCCAGTTGTCGCCGCATATATAATAGGAAGTAACAAACTCGCCATTACTGTCCGTCGTATAGGTATCCACCAGTTCGCCGTTCTCATAAATACCGTACACAGCACCTGCCAGGGACGCATCGCCCTGCGGCGTCGCTCCTGTTTCCGAATCGGTCTTTACCACTTTGACACGGAATTTTTTCAGGATATTCGTCACGGTTGTTTCTGTAACCTCATTCCAGTAAACCGGCAGCACCTGTGAATCCGGGACCACATATTTTGCCGCCGTATCCACTTCCTCCAGCGTATAGCCGTCCGCATTGGAGATCAGGACATCACTGAATGTCGCCACGCCGCTCTCGTCCGTCGTTGCGTACACCTTCACGGACTCGCCGCTTAAGGAAGTTCCGTAAAGCACAAACTGGATGCCGCTGTTTAACCCGTCCTCGGATGATTTTGTCACCGTCAGGTCTCCGCGCTTTAACACGTTCTCCACTGTCTTTTCTGTCACAGTGTTCCATTCAATGACAGCGGTCTGTGTCTCCGGCACGATATAATACTCTTTCGTATCCACTTCCTCTAAGGTGTAGCCGCCGGAACCGGAAATCAGCACATTGCTGAATGTCGCCACGCCATCCGCATTTGTCACAGCGTATTCATCCACAGCAAGCCCACTCTTGGAAGTGCCATACAGATGGAAAGTAATCCCCTCCACCATGCCGTCCTCGGAAGTCTTTGTCACTTCAAGGCTTCCGCGTTTTAACACATTGCTGAATGTCACGGTTGCCGTCTTGCCGGACGCGATGGTCACGCTCTGGCTCGACGGGGTTTCATAATAATCCGCAGCCGTCTCGGTCACGGTATAGGTCCCGACCGGAATATTATCCGTCGTAATCGTGCCGTCTGACCCGGTCACAACATCCATTTCAAGGCCATTGCCGGAGATATGGAAAGTAATGCCGGATACTTCACCGTCCTCGGAAGTCTTCACCAGTTTCAGGCTCCCCACGGCTGTCTCCACTTTGGCGTAAGCCGTTATGGTATCCGGAAGCTCCACACCGATCAGAACATCCTGCAGGGACGCATCGCCGTAAGCTACCAGTTTTGCACTGGAGGAAAGCGTCGGCAGGCTCCCGGTTGCCGTAATGGTAACCGCACTCGTAACCTGGCTGCTGGAAGTCAGCGTCAGCTTATTGCCGGACACGCTGATTTTCACGGAGCTGTCAGAGGATGTGAAACTGTAATTGGACAGGCATTTATTGCTGTCCGTCAGCGTCACGCTGTAAGCGGAGCCGTCCCACTCCAGTTCATAGGTATCCGCGCTGCTCTTCGTGCCGGACATGAAGCTCGGAATCGTATTGTACTCCGCCATCGCCGCTTCAATCTCTTCATAAACTTTCAGCACGCCGCTGTTTGCGCCGTTTGCAAAAAAGCCGTTATAAAAAGTGTTATCCACACGCTTATAAGTCCCGGTGGAATTTCGGCACCCTTTTACGATCTCCCATACAATCGCCTGCGTCGCAACGTACTGCTCGCCAGCCGACCCGGACAGGCTGCTGCTGTTTCCCGGACGACCATAGGTCAGCGCCAGCTTAATCGCGTTCTGCTGATTCGTGGTCAGCGCATCCCATGTGTCTGAAGCGTCCTTTGTCAGCGTATTCCCGGAATGGAGCGAGACGCCCGGCTGAATGCAGTAGGCTTCCTCACCGTCGCCGTAAATCATGTACTTCGCATCCCCGGCTTCCCCGATGGTGCTTCCGTTCCACACAAGGTCCGCCGCATAGCAGATCACATTGCCGGACGAATCATAACAATAGTCAAACGACATCGTGACCGTATTCCCTGCAGCCGACACCGCCATCTGCGGCACCGTGCCAAGGATTGTCACTACCGCCATCAGGCAGGCAAGCGCCCGCTTCCAAACAGATTTTTTCTTCGTTTTCATCTCTTACTATCCTTTCGTTTTTTCGATTCTTCCTGCTCCGCCAGCGCGGAGTAAAAGTTTTCTGTCACATAAGGACGAATGCCCGGCCTTATGATTTTTACCCGGATTATGTTCAAAAGCACATTCTCCAGATGCATACCATCTTTCTCATACATGGCAAAAAGGAGTGCCGGCAGCATCAGGATGACCATCCCGGTAGCTGCGTTGCTCGTCCCCAGCACTCCCCTTGTCAGGAAATAAAAAGGCAGCCCCACCGCTGCGGCAATCCCCACACAGATCAGCTGCCTTTTCGTCAGATTGAAAATGACTTTGGTTTTTACTTTCGTCAAATCCTTTGGTACAGATACATATGCCATTTCTCCCCACCTCCTTAATGGGCATTAAAAATAGATTTCGACAGGCTCGATGTTTTCAGCAGCGAGTAACACAGGATAACCGTGTAAGCCGCCACCTGAAACAGAGCCATATGGACATGCTCTGTAATATCCATCGTTGCGACAAGCACCGCATAGATGCCGACGCAGATCATTATCAGGAACCCCTGAAATGCCAAAGCTAAAAGGCCCCTGAAATAATTGGTTCCGATCTGCCCCCACTCCCGGTTTGTCATGGTAGCAAACGGAATCGGTGCAACCGAGGAATACAGGTAAATCTCGATCATACGGCCATAAAGTATGACCATGATGAGGACTGACATGATCTTCATGCACAGGCTCACGAGGGCAGTCTCAAGGGCAAGCATGATCAGCTCCGGGATTTCCATCGCCTCCATTGCCGTGTCCATCGTGTCAATCATCGTGGTAATGTCAATCGCCGTTGTGTTGCTGATATACCCCGCCGCACTGTTGACCACCGACTGCCCCACATCAAAGACAGCCATCACTATCGTAAACGTATTGCTGACCAGCCAGACCGCCACCCACATCTTCACGAAATACCGGAAGAACATCCAGGTATCCACTTCGTGGAGGTTGTTGCGCTCCGTCAGCATGGTAATCAGCTCATAGCAAAGCACCATCGTGATGATGATGCCCGCTATGGGGACGATCACGTTATTGGAAAGCCCTTGTATCAGGCTGAACACGCTGCTGTTCCATCCCTGCGGCGTCTGCCCGACCTGAGTGGCGATCTCCGCCGTCTTCTCATTCACATCGGTATACATCGTCGTCAGGTTGGAATCGACCATCCCTGTGAAAATTCCCCGTATCCATTCCTCGATTGACTCCAATAAGCTGTCAATCATGGATTATGGTCTCCTTTCTCCCCGGAAGCCTTAAAACAGGCCGGACAAAAGCGGAATCAGCTGCGTCCCGATCAGGATCACGCCGCCTCCGCTCATCAGCTGCTTGATGCCCTGTGATTTCGCGCCCGGATTGTCATTCCCATAACCTTCCATCAGGTTAATGACACCCCACACGCCGAGACCTGCGCCAATGGCGACCACGAGGGTCTGCAAAATACTAATTGCGCTGGTAAAAAAACTGATACTGTTCACCGAACCGGACTATCTGTTTTGTCTTTCATACGTCTTTTCCATGTATGTTTTTTTAGGATACGGGGAGCAAATCCCGCCTGCTTTTTTATTTTTGCGGAACCCATCATCCGGTTCTTCTCCTCTCCGTTTTGCCGCATACGCTTCCCCGTCCTGTTTCCCTCAAATACCCGCACAAAGGCGGACCGCGAACTCCTATAAAACCACCTCTTCCCATGAAAAAAGCCGCTTCCGGCAAGAAACGGCGTCTTTCTTTAAAAATCTTCTTCTGTCAGTTCAATCTCATACACGTCCACTTCCTCGTCCGCTTTCATCCGGAGCCGGCATCGCATGTACTGCTCCACGTCAAAGGCATTCTTCTTGTCATAATCCGACAGCTCCCTGTAACGCTTATGCTTCGTGATGTCAAACTTGTCCGATAAAAACGGCCTCACGCCGCGCACCTGCAGGATGCACTTGCTCCCGTCCATGACGGCAAGCTCGTCCGTACTCATAAGCGCCTTCCCGGTTTTCTGGTAATTCAGGCCATAAGAACGGCTCTGCCCCCGCGTGTCCGATGTATTGAACAGGTCAATGGTTTCCTTTCCAAGCGTCTCTGAAAGCTCTTTCAACGTGGAGCTTTCCTTGCCGCCCAGGAACAATGTCGTATCACAGTTTCCAATGATGGTCTCCGCCGCATCCTTGTAAATGGATTTCAGCTGTGACTGTGACTGCAAAATAATCGAAGCCGATATTTCACGGCTCCGGATGGTAGCGATCAGCTTGTCAAACTTTGGAATCGTTCCGATATTGGCAAACTCGTCAAGCAGCAGCCGTACATGGTACGGGAGCCTGCCGCCGTGTTCGTCGTCCGCCTTGTCACAAAGCAGGTTGAATAACTGGCTGTACATAATCGCCACAACAAAGTTAAACGTATCGTCCGTGTCGCTGATGATAACGAACATCGCCGTTTTCTGGTCTCCCAGCATGTCCAGTTCCATCTCGTCATACTCCATCAGTTCACGCAGCTCCTGAATATCAAACGGAGCCAGCCTTGCACCGCAGCTGATCAAAATGGATTTTGCTGTCTTGCCTGCGGCCAGCTTATACTTTTTGTACTGGCGCACGGCAAAGTGGTTCGGCTCGTCTGCTTCCAGTTCCTCAAACAGAAGATCCACAGCATTCTTAAACTCTTCATCATCCTCCCGCGCTTCCGAAGCATTGATAAATTCCAGAAGGGTGGAAAAGTTCTTTTCTTCCTCCGGCGCTTCATACCAGATGTATCCGATCAGGGCGCAATAGTACAGCCGCTCGGCTTTCACCCAGAAATCCTCCCCGGATTTTTCGCCCTCGCCTTTGGTGTTGGCGATGATCGTGTTCACCAGCTTCAGGATATCCCGCTCGCTCCGTATGTACTGGAACGGGTTATAATGCATGGATTTTTTGAAATTGATCGTATTCAGCACTTTAATCTTATATCCCCCGTTCACCATCATTTTCCCGACTTCGATCAGGATTGTACCTTTGGGGTCTGTCACAACGTAGCTGACGTTTGGCGTCATCTGCATCAGGTTCGGCTTCACATAAAACCTCGTCTTGCCGCTGCCGCTCCCGCCGATCACAAGCACATTCTTATTCCGCGCATACTTCGGGTTCTTCGGCCTGCCGCTCATCATCAGGCGCTCCGTCTGTGTCAGGATAATATTGTTCTCGAACTTAGGGTCCATATAAGGCGCAATATCCTTTGCCGTCCCCCAGCGCGCGGAACCGTATTCCTCCCCCTGCCGGAATTTTTTCGCATTCCTGCTCCGGTAATAAAGGATTCCTTTTACCGCAAGCGCCACCAGAACACCTGCCAGCAGATCATACAGATGCAGGCTTGGCAGGGGATTAGAAAATGCCAGCGCGTAATTCTCTATCAGCGCCGTCACTCGGTACACGGCAGACGCACCGACGCAATGGCGGTAAAGCCATGCCGTCTTATCCGCCACATAGAAAATCATCAGGTAGGGGAGAACCTCCACCAGAAGTTTCTTTTTGTCAAACTTCATAGGCTCTGCCCCTGCTCCCTCTGCTGCCTGCGCTGCTTCTGCCTGTGCTGTTTCCGGCTCTGCTGAATCGCCTTGCTAAGCCTCTTGCGGAGCGACGGCTTCGCTGTTTTTTTTAACTGCTTCGCGGAATATTCCTTAAAAGCAGAAGTCATGACATCGACATCCTTTGCCTTAAAGAACACGATGTATTTCGGCGGAGAAAGGGAAGCATCTTTTTTCAGGCTGAAATCAATCTGGTACTTCCGGGCAATCCGCTCAAAGGATTTGATATTGCCGTCCGTAACCTCGATATTCGTCAGCTGTGTATTCTGCCCCATCAGCTGTTTCATAGTCTGTTTGCCCTTCGGCACTTCCGCTTTTTTCTCCGCCTGCTTCTGGGCTGTCTTTGCCGAATGCTTCTGTTTCGCTTTTTCCTGTTCCGCAAGAAACTTCCGCATCGCGGCTTTTAACACTGATCCGGTCATTTTTGCCGCCCTGACCGAAAGGGCTATGGTTTTCTCATTCACTTCTTCCTGCATCGCATCACTCCCTTCGATTGCATGGGCGATCACACTGCGCTGCGGCAATCACTGTGCCGCATACGCCCTGCAGCGGAATCTCTCACCCGCCACCTCCATAAAGGTCATGATTGACAAGTGCGGAATAGTAGTTGTCGATGGTCATGGATGCGTTATACAGCACCGCCAACAGGTATTTGCGGATATTGCGCACACGGCTGGTATTCCCATCCATGCTGTCAAGGACAAAACGGATATGCTCTGAATTCAGCTTGCAGAACTGGCTTTTTACCACTGCTGCCGGCTTTTTATCGCCGCCGATCACAATGTAATCCTGTGTCGTGCAGATGGTATCCACCATCAGCTCCACGATCTCATCCAGGCGCTCCCGGTTCGCAGCATCCACAAGAAACTCATAACCGATGTTTTCCATCACCATCGCCCGGTAACTCTCACGCTCTGATACCCGGCGGACAGAATCATATGCATCCATATTAGCGATTCCCCGTTCCGCCATCATTTCTCCCGCATCAGCCCTCCGGTTCTCTGAAAAGACTGGATAGGTCTCACTAAACTCAGTATGATTTATATCAGTATCATTAGTGTTTGATTTTGAAACCTCCGGGCATTCTGTTTTGACATCTCCAGAGATGTCATTTTGAAATCTCTGGACGTTCGGTTTTGAAATGCGGCTGACACACTTATGCACATAAATCACATCCGGCTTCCCCAGCCCCTGTTTGACCCGCGTAATCAGTCCGACGCCGTTTTTATCATCCAGCTCCTGTAAAAGCCGGGTACACTTCGCATTTCCGCAGCCGACCATCTCCATGATGTTTTCCACCGAAAAATAAATAAACACCCGGCCTGCCTGATCGACCCATCCGTTCTTTAACGAAAGCTCCATGCGGTCAAGCATCAATCCGTACAGCAGCTTCGCATCCGTGCTGAGTCCCTTGAGGACGGGATCGGTAAACAAAAGCTTCGGGATACGGTAAAACGTATACTGGTCTGCTTCCGCCCCGTAATGAAAAGGATACGCCCCGCCATCCGCATCAGGCGCAAGGCCGGACGCCCTCGGCTTCACGTTACAGACCGCCGCCTGCGGTCACGCAAATGGTTCTCCCTCCGTTTCCGGTAAGTGGCTGTAGTCAGCCCCGGTAAAAAAGGGCATTCCCGGAACAGGCAGGGACGGTCTTTACGGTGCGGCCTGTGGTAAACACAACCCCGGCATTCCCTGCAGCACTCACGCCCGCACTTTCCAGTATGCGCGGAATACTCCGGTGCCTTCAAGACAAACGGCTGTATCATTTCTTCCAGTATCCTCTTCTTTCCCATGCTCATGCATCCGTTCCTCCCTTCCGGTCATGCTCCGGATAGGAAGAATGCTCCTCCATCCATCTGTCCGCCTGTGCGCCTGCCCTGAGCAGGCAATACATCACAAAAGAGAACAGAACGAAACCTACAATTCCAACAACTGCCAAAATCTTCATCACATCAATCGCCTCCTGTCTAATGTAAAATCGGGCAGGGTGACTAATCCCTGCCCGTCGCGCGGAGCGCGTCCGGCTTCAGCCGGAAAATGTCCTTACGCGCCCCTGTGCATATAAAAATGGCACAATCCCTGTGCCTGCGCTGCCACCCATAACAGCACATAGATGTGGCGGAACCGAATCTGCTCCGCCACACGGTATCTGTTGTTATGGCAGGGGCATAACAGCCCCTGTTCATTCTGAAAAATTTTATCCGTATTCTCCCTCTCCCCGGATAATGGGAATACCCAGACTGCCACCGGTCTGTGGCATCATAGCCTTTTTCGGCTCCCCGTGGATTTCACCAGGCCGCCCTCCATGCCTGCGACGCTTTTAACGCTCGGACTAAGACTGGACGGAAGTATCATTATCGCAGCTACCGTCCTCGCAATCAGGTCTGACCAACGGACCTGTTTAGGTTATCGCTTTTTTGCTCTGCTGTGCGCTCTCTGCCCTTTCCGGAAAATCCGCAGGACAGGTCATGGCGGCATACCACCAACTTGCTCGGATAGCTGTTTCGTATCTGAGTACCGCTATGAAATTTTCAAGGTACGCGGCAGATGCCAAAAAATCTGCTCCTACCCTTAAGCCGAACCAGACGGCTTATGGCTACCCCGCGTTTAATCGAAATTCATCAGTTCTCTCAGATTTTTCAAAATACTGTCCCTGCGTTTCTGTACAGCCCGGTGTGTCACGCCCATTTCCCGCGCGCAGCTTCTCATGCTGACCCCCTCAAAGAAAATCCGGTCAATCAGCTGCCTGTCCTCCTGCCGCAGCCTGCCAAGCGCATGGTAAAGCTGTTCGGTCAGCAGCTTCCGCATGACGACATCCTCCGCACTTCCCTCCGGCGATGGGATTACATCCGCGCAGGATCTGGAATCCTCCCCGTACACAATCTTTGGAAGATTCTCCAGACTGCACAGCCCGTTCTTTCTGTCACGTTCCCTCTGATACCGCTCCTGCCTGTCCCCGGCATACCAGCACAGATAGACTTCACGCTCCACCTCGCAGGCTTCCCTTCCTTCCAGCGGGATGAAATAGTGTTCCCGTTCCTTCGGTGCTTTTCCTGACATATCAATGTCCTCCGTTCGTTCGTCGTAAGGGACATGCTGTCCCTCCGACTAACCCATGCCAGAAGCACCATTTTTCAAGGCAGTCACTCAAATAAATTTAAATTTTTTGCAATTTTCTTCTTCACGTCAGATAACGTGGTATGGATTGCCTGATGTGATACCCCATAAACAGCTGCAATCTCCATCAGCGTCATCCCTCCGATGTAATACAGCAGCACAACTTCCTTTTGCCGTTTCGTCAAAAGCGACATCAAAAGAGAAAACGCTTCCCGGCGCAGGTAGCTCTCCTCCGGTGATTCCACAATGCCGGGTGCTGTGTCAGATACGCCAATCGCTCCGTCATACGTACACTCGTTATCCTCCACTTTTACGTTCCGGTTATGTGTCAGCCTGTCCTCACCCTCCAGCACAAGGCGCACCCACCATTCCGCGTCCTGAAAGAATTCTTCTGTCAGGTAATCCACGCCCCTCCTGCCGAAGTACGCATAGCCGCCGCAGTAATCCACGCGGAAAACTGTCTCGCTTCCTTCCGCTTCATAAAGCGCAAAGCCGTTTTCATAAACCGTCAGCCTGCTGCCGTCCTTTGTCTCCAGATAAGCCGCAACCGGACTTGTCCCTGCTTTCAGCCGTGACGGGGTAGGCATTGCCTTACCAAATGTCCCGCTGATCTTTCCTGTCAATTCCTGTAATGTCATCTCTGTTTGCTCCTTTCGTTCTTCCGAATTCCCGGAGCAAAAAAGATGGGCGATGTGCATCAAAGACCTGCGCAAAACAGCGCAGAAAAGAAAACAGCCCGCAGGGAAATCCCCCACAGGCTAAAAAAGCGCAATAAAAGAAAGGGGAGTTTCCACACCGTGGCAGGGTAAAATCCTGCGCACGGTATTCCTATCCTCTTGCTCCTATTGCAACTCGGAGAAATGATATTTATTTTAATAATTATAATTGCAATCGCTTTAAAACACTGCCTGAAACACAAAAAGCCGGAGCGGATACAGCAGCGCGGAATCATCATTGAATCATCCGCGATTGCCATACCCTCCCCGGCTTTTTATCACAAGATTACTGCTTTGAAACCATTTACCCGGTTTCCCATAGGCATCATCTCCTCCCTGTCCTGATTTTTGCCGTAAAGCAAAAAAACGCCCGCCGTGTATCTTTTATCCTGCGGCACAGGACATAGTATACACAGCGGGCGTTACACGGCGCGTTATATGAAAGTTATATGAGAGTGTTATTTCTTATAATTTTACGATTCGTGTTATATGATAGTCATATGGTGCGTTACATGAACGTTATATCGTGAACAATCCCTACGATTGCCATTCGCCATTTAACGAATATGCCAGCGTATAGTTTTCGCTTGCGCTCATGGTATCTGCTCATCCAGCCGCCATCAGACTCTCCAGAACCTGATATTCTTCTGCCAGCAACAATGACTTTGCCGCTTCCAGATGGTGCCTTGCAATCGTCACCGCACCCTGTTTCCAAAATGCTTTTATCGTCCAGCAAATAATGTTCGGACAGCCCGGCTCCACGTTTTCTGCCATCGCAGCGTAATCATGCAGCGTCTTAAAATCCCCGCCCGAATACAGCATCTTCAAAAGATCATTTACCGCATCCAGGTACATCATCCGGTATCTGGACGCATAGCCCATCTGCCAGTGTTCCGAAGCCCCGCTTGGTAACATGCTTCCTTTGTAAATGGCAACCGCTTTCTTCAAATGCACAATCTTCTGACTGTCAAAGGCAAGCTGCGCCGCTTCCCGGATTATGCGTTCAAACTGTTCATAGTCTGTACGGATTTTCAGTTCCGGGTTAATGCGGTATCCATTCGATGTTGTCACAAGAAGCTCCTCATCGTCC
>JAJQDV010000017.1:17518-20100 GCA_021202015.1 Clostridiales bacterium
TTCCGGGTTAATGCGGTATCCATTCGATGTTGTCACAAGAAGCTCCTCATCGTCCTGTGCAAGCAGCTGAAATGTCTTCCTGAAACGGTAGGTAAGCGCTCTTACCTTGCCGCCCGGATCATCGGATTCCGCATCCGGCCAGAGCTTTTCCGCGATCATTCTGGCCGGCATCGCCCTGTCGCGGTTCATCATCAGCAGAAACAGCAGCCTGCCGCTTAAGGGTGATTTTAAAGCTGCCTCATCCAGCGTTCCCTGCGCCGTGCGGATTTCCATCCCGCCAAAGAAATTCACTTCCACATCGACATCTTTCCATGCGCTGTTATCCGCTGCCTTCAGCTTCATCCGGTCAAGCCGTTTCTGCTCATTGATCTCCGTCACAAGCACATAAGACAATATCCGGAGGAATTCCGGTTTATCCTTATAACGGCTGGCATTGCGCAATAACATAAAGCCCCGTTCTCGTTTACAGTACGGTACGGCAAGCAGGGACCGCGTCCGCAGCTCCTTACAGATTGCATATTCCTCCGGCCTTGTTTCCTTGATATCTTCCATGTCTGTTACTATGATCGGATAATCCTGCTCCAGTGCTTTCCTCCAGTTGGGGAAAATCCCGTTCACTCCCTGTTCCGCCAAAACAGTCTCCGTCATACCTGCCGTTTTCCGGTCATACCACCAGAGCGGCATCCAGTACTCCATCTTCACATCCACGTCAAGCACACCGCACCAGTCCGCATCATAAAACTCACATGCTGCCATCAATGCATTTATTCCAATTTCTTTCGGGTCATCTGCATCCGATAACCTGTGTGCCAGGTCTGTCAAACATTTCTTAAACTCCAGTGAATACTTCACCTCATCAGTTTCTGCATTAAAAAAAGCCATTACAGCCGTCCTCCTGTTCCAAAATCGTATTTTCCCCTCCCCAAAAAGGGCAAAAAACAGGGACAACAGGCAAAAACGCCCACCGTCCCTGCGTTTTTTCTTCTGTTTCCTATACCGTCAGTTCTTTTGTTAACGTCTCCTTCAACTGGTCATGGTAACGAACAAGCCGCTTCAAAAAATCATATGTCATATCCAGCATCTGCTGGTCACACTGAATCAGCAGCGGATAAATCAGTTCATCCGCTTTTGTCTGCGGTTTCGCCGCCGGATTATCCATCACAAAATAATCAAGGCTCTTTCCTGTCACTATGCTGATTTTATAAAGCAGTTCGAGGGATATCCCAATCTTACCCTGCTCCACGTTAGACAAATGTGTGGATGTGCAATCACAGATTTCCGCCATTGCTTTCTGTGTTTTATGTACCGCCTTACGCGCTGTTTTCACACGCTTTCCAAGCTTCACCGCATCAAGCTCGATCACGTCTATTTGCTGCTCTGTCATTGCATTTCCACCTCCTCTTTGCGCCCGTTTGCCATTTTTTACCATTATATCGAAACACCTCTTTCATTGGAATAATGTATAATTTAAGTGTTGATGTGACACTTCATTTTTTAAGTGAAAAATTTGTGTTCTGACATAAAAAATCATGTTAGACATGAAATAATACGACATTTAGCGCGTAAATCCGCGGCAATCAGGCGCACAAAACCACAAAAAAAATACCCCTGCCGCGTCCGGATTTTAATGGACGTAAAGCAGGGGTAATATCACTTGCGGTTCCTTGCACAAACCATTATTCTCTTTTCATCAGCAATACAAACAGAAAGAAGGACACTCCTATGGAACTACAAACCTGTATCAGTGAGTATCTGGCGTACTGTAAAGACCAGAAGCGTCTCGACGGCAAGACCTTAAAGGCATACCGGATTGACCTAACACAATTTTCGGCAGCGATCAGCCCGGACGATACCGACACCATCACTCCGGCAGTCATTGAGGAATATATTTCCGGTCTCCACCAGAATTATAAACCCAAAACAGTAAAACGGAAGATTGCTTCTGTCAAAGCACTTTTTCATTATCTCGAATTCCGGGACATCATCCTGCTCAACCCGTTCAACAAGGTTCAGGTGCGGTTCCGGGAACCTGCCACACTTCCGAAAACCATCCCTCTCGACGTGGTAGAGATTTTCCTGAAGACGATCTATGACGATTACCATTCCTCCAGAACCGTTTACCGCCGGGAGAAATCATTGCAGAACATCGCCGTGGCTGAAATGCTCTTTTCCACCGGAATCCGGATCTCTGAATTATGCCAGATGAAATCATCATCCATCGACTTAAACAGTGGGAAACTTCTGATCGAAGGGAAAGGCAGCAAGGAACGCCGCCTGCAGATTGGAAATGGGGATGTGATTAAGATTTTGAAAGAATACCGACAGGTCTATGCAGATCGGATCAAAAAAAGTGGTTATTTCTTCCCCGGACCGTCCGGCGCGGCCATCTCCGATCAGTCCGTGCGCCGAATGATTAAGAAATATGTGAATCAGGCAGCAATTGAGATGAAAATCACTCCTCATCGGTTCCGTCATACTTTCGCTTCCTCCCTGCTTGATGCCGGGGTGGACATCCGGTATATCCAGAGTATGCTTGGGCATAGCTCCATCTCGGTGACGGAAATCTACACGCATGTATCGAC
>JAJQDV010000021.1:0-720 GCA_021202015.1 Clostridiales bacterium
ATAATTGCGACAGCCTGACAGATCTGACGATACCAGATAGCGTAAGGATCATCGGGACAGAAGCGTTTGCGAATTGCAGCAATCTGACAGGTTTGACAATCGGGAATAGTGTGGAGAGCATCGGGGAGAGTGCGTTTAGTGGTTGTGGGAGCCTGACAGATCTGACGATACCAGATAGCGTGAGTATCATCGGGACATATGCGTTTTCTTATTGCGACAGCCTGATCAACGTGAAGATTGGGGATGGCGTAGAAAGCATAGGGGAGTATACGTTTTATAATTGCGAAAGCCTGACCAGCCTGGCGATTGGGGACGCCGTAAAGAGTATTGGAGATTCTGCGTTTTGGGGTTGCCAAAGCCTGACAGGGAGTTTAACAATTCCGAACGGCGTAGAGAGTATTGGAAACTATGCGTTTTATTTTTGTATGAATCTAACAGATCTGACGATCGGGGACGCCGTAAAGAGTATTGGGGATTATGCGTTTTGGGGTTGCCAAAGCCTGAAAAGCCTGACGATTGGGAGCAGTGTGGAGAGCATAGGATATTCGGCGTTTTCTTATTGCGACAACCTGACAGGAAGCCTAACAATCCCGGACAGTGTAGGGAACATCGGTGAATATGCATTTTATGGCGGCCATAGCCTGACTGGTCTGACGATTGGAAGCAGCGTAGAGAGTATTGGTGATTACGCGTTTTTTGATTGTCACAGCCTGACAGGGA
>JAJQDV010000021.1:820-18702 GCA_021202015.1 Clostridiales bacterium
GTTTAACAATTCCGAACAGCGTAGAGAGTATCGGTGATTACGCGTTTTCTTATTGTCGCAGTCTGACAGGAAGTTTAACAATTCCGAACAGCGTAGAGAGTATCGGTGATTACGCGTTTTCTTATTGCTACAGCCTGACTGAGATTATTTTTCAGGGGAACGCTCCTGCGATCGGTTCAGATGCGTTTTGCCGGGTCACTGCAACCGCCTGTTATCCCGAGGACAACGCCACATGGACTTCGGATGTAATGCAGGATTACGGCGGGACGATTACCTGGGTGGCTCGTAATGGAACGAAGGACATATCCGGTTGTGACTGTGTCCTTTCCGAAGAGACTTATACCTATGACGGCAGCGCGAAGGAACCGGATGTGGCGGTCACGGACGGCTCCGCCGTATTGGAACTGAATACGGACTATACGGTCTCCTACAGCGACAATACGGACGCCGGCGCCGCCATTGTGACCATCACAGGCACAGGGGATTACTACGGGACGATCACGAAAACATTCACGATCGACCCGGCGGATATTTCGGAATATACGGTGCTTCCCTCCTCCAGCCAGCTTACATACAGCGGTGAGGCGAAGGAGCCGGGGGCAACCGTAAAAAAGGGCGTCCACCATCTGACGGAGGATCTGGACTATACGCTTTCCTATAAAGACAACGTGAATGCCGGTACTGCCACCGTGATTGCAACGGGCATCGGGAACTATACGGGCACAGCCACCGGCACGTTCAAGATCAGTAAGGCTTACCAGTCGTTTACGCTGGTCGCCCCGTCCCCGATCAGGGTGGGCGAAACCGGAACAATCCTGGCAAACGCCGTGGGAGAGATTTCCTATATCAGCGGCGACGGTTCCATTGCGGTGGTAAACAACTACGGGGTCGTTACCGGGATTAGCGCCGGGACGGTCGTTATCACGGTCATTGCCGCGGAGACTGACAATTACCAGTCCGCCACGAAGACGATTGCTGTGACAATCATAAACAGCGATGGGGGCGGAAGCGGCACCTCCGGCACCGGGACGGATACCCTGGGGCTGCGCAGCGGCTCAGACTTTTCCATCAGCTATGAACTCGACGGGGATACGGATCTGGAATTCTCCTGTGGCAAATCCACGGATGAGATCCTGATCGGCGACTGGGACGGCGACGGATACGATACGATCTGCCTTCGCAGCGGGAATCAGTTTGATTTCAGCAATACGCTGGGCGGGAATACGGAGTATTCGTTCAGCTTTGGGAAATCAACGGATGAGGTGTTCGCGGGCGACTGGGACGGCGACGGCATCGATACGCTCTGCCTGCGCCGCGGCAGCACTTTCTACATCTGCAATTCAGCGGACAGCGGCACGGTGGAGTACTCCTTCACGCTTGGCGAGGATACCGATGAGATCATCGCGGGCGACTGGGACGGCGACGGCATCGATACGCTGAGCATCCGGAGCGGCAACGCATTCTACATTTACAATACCTTAGGTGGTGAAGCGGAATACAGCTTCTCCTTTGGGAAAAAGACCGATATCGTCATTGTTGGCGACTGGGACGGAGACGGCACGGACGGCCTGTGCCTGCGCAGGGGAACCGCGTGCTACATCAGCAATGACCCTCAGTCGGGGACGATCGACACCTCGTTCAGCTGCGGACAGGCCGGTGACGAAGTATACGCCGGGACCTGGGGAGAGGTTGCGGAGCAGGATAATATCGTCCCCGATACGCTTGGCCTGCGCCGGGGAAATGCATTCTATATCAGCTACAGTCTGGAAGGGTCGACAGACCTGACATTTACCTGCGGCAAGTCAACCGATGAGATCCTTGTCGGCGACTGGGACGGCGACGGACTGGATACGATCTGCCTGCGCCGCGGGAATACGTATTATTTCAGCAACACACTGGGCGGAGAAATCGAGTTTTATATTGATTTCGGGAAATCAACGGATGAGGTGTTCGCGGGCGACTGGGACGGGGACGGCGTCGACACGCTGTGCATCCGGCGAGGCAATCACTATTATATCAATAACACACTGGAGGGCGGCAACGCTGCGACGGATTTCTATTTCGGGAAGTCCGCTGATGAAGTGCTTGCGGGCGACTGGGACGGCGACGGCTTAGATACCCTTTGCATCCGGCGCGGAAACACCTGTTACATCAACAATTCGCTGACAGGCGGGAACGCGGAAATTTCCTTTGACTTTGGCAGGTCCACGGATGAAATTCTGGTCGGCGACTGGGACGGGGACGGTGCGGACACGATGTGCATTCGCCGCGGAAATAAATATTATATCAGCAATACGCTGGAAGGCGGGGATGCGGAAACTTCCTTTACCTATGGTGCATCCACGGATGAGGCGTTCGCCGGGAAATGGAAGGCGGAAGAGGATTAAGAGTAAAATGAGGCGGTTATTGACGAAAGAACTGCAGAGTCAGCTCTTGATGGATCAGAAAGATATGCAGATCTTTGCAGGCATTTTTTCCTTGTATGCAACTATGCAACCAACGCTGTGAAATACCTATAGAATAAATTATGGTGCCAATGTATGGCTGTTCATTTTTCAGATGAGCAGCCATTTTCCTTTCTATATGGAACTTTTTTATTGCTAATATATATGATTAAAGCAAGGATAGATATCATGACAGAATATGCGGCAGCTGTTTAAACCTGACATATACGATACAGGAAGGTCGGAAAAGACCGGACCATACCCGGATCTTAAGTTTTGTGATTCAACAGATTTTCAATCGGGCTCTCCAGAGACTTCGGAGTTTTGGAGGGCGCATAGCGGGCAACAACATTTCCGTTCCTGTCAACCAGGAATTTTGTAAAATTCCATTTGATTTTGCTTCCCATTACGCCGCTTGCCTCCGATCTCAGGAACTTATAGAGCGGATCCGCATTTGCACCGTTGACATCAATCTTATGGAACTGAGGGAAGGTGACTCCGTATCTGCCGGTGCAGAAGGCTGCGATTTCCTCATCGGTTCCAGGCGCCTGCTTCGCGAACTGGTTGCACGGGAAATCAAGAATCTCGAACCCTCTGTCCGCATATTTTTCATACAGAGCCTGCAATCCTTCGTATTGGGGCGTAAATCCACAGCCGGTCGCTGTGTTTACGATCAGAAGCACCTTTCCCTTGTAATCTGATAAGGCCACATCCTGTCCGCTGCCGTCTTTTACAATGTAATCATAAATGCTCATATCCGTTGTCCTTTCTCCTGTCTGCTGTAATTATAGAAGCAGTATCAGTATCTGTAAAAAATATGAATTTTATACGGAATGGTTCATCCGGCCGAAGAGCAGAATCGGCTTTTGACGTTTGAGCGCGAAGAGATGGTTTAAGATTTTCACCAGTCCGGGTTCGCGATATTGGAAAATAAACTGATTGCTTTTTCACAGAATGTTGAGTATACTCGTTTTATATACCGAAAAGGAAAATTGAGGGAAGAAACGGAGGATTTTTTATGCTGAAAGCAGGAATCAAAGGGGAACAGAGCGTAGAGGTTGTATATGAGAATACTGCCACCGCGGTTGGCAGCGGTGTCCTGAAGGTATTTGCGACGCCGTGTATGCTGGCACTGATGGAGAAGACCGCGTGCGACAGCCTGATCCCGTATCTGGATGAGGGGGATGGCTCGGTCGGCACGGAGGTGAATATCAAACATGTCGCCGCGACGCCCATCGGTATGACGGTGCGCTGCGAGAGCGAGCTTCTCGAGGTGGACGGACGCAGGCTTGTTTTTTCCGTGAAGGCCTGGGATGACGCCGGCCTGATCGGCGAGGGCATGCATGAGCGCTTTATTGTGAACAACGAGAAGTTTCAGAGTAAAGCAGACGGGAAGAATTCAAAATAATCTGAATCCATACAGAATGCTCCGGATCAGAACAGATTACTTCATTCAGTATCTGAATAAACAGAATGAAAGGAAATTTGACAAACAGGATTGACAGATTCCGAAATTGTATTTAAAATAATACAACGGGTGTATACATAATACATTTTGAATACAAAACCCGCCGGTTTCTGATAACATGCGTTTTTACAGTTTTTGGAATCCGTATTATATTTTAATCGAGGATGAGACATGGATGAGATCAGCTTAAAGGCACTGGCAAAAATTAATCTTGGACTGGATGTTACGGGTCTGCGCGAGGACGGCTATCACGAGGTGCGTATGGTCATGCAGTCGATTCATTTATATGACCGTGTGGAGATGAAAAAGACAAAGTCGCCGCATATTCATGTGGAGACCAATCTTTATTATCTGCCGGTGGATGAGAATAACCTGGTGTACCAGGCGGCAAAGCTGATGAAGGATGAGTTTAAGATCAAAGAGGGCGTGCGAATCACGCTTCGTAAGTTTATTCCTGTTGCGGCCGGTATGGCAGGGGGCAGCTCGGATGCCGCTGCTGTTCTGGTCGGGATGAACCGGATGTTCAATCTCGGGTTGAAACAGAATAAGCTGATGGAACTGGGACAGAGGCTCGGAGCGGATGTGCCCTTCTGTGTGATGCGCGGCACCGCGCTGGCAGAGGGGATTGGCGAGAAGCTGACCGCGCTGCCGCCCATGCCGAGGTGTCCGATCCTGATCGCGAAGCCGGCTGTTGTAGTTTCCACAAAACAGGTTTATGAACAGCTGAAGCTGAACGACAGTACAAAGCACCCGGATATTGACAGTATCATCGAGAATATCAGGCAGAAAAATCTTCGCGGTGTGGCGGAACATATGGAAAATATCCTGGAAACGGTTACCGTTCGTCAGTATCCGGTCATCAGGGAGATAAAGGCGCTGATGAAGTCGAACGGCGCGCTGAACGCGGTCATGAGCGGCAGCGGCCCCACGGTATTCGGCCTTTATCAGAACGAGAAGGAGATCCGGGGAGCCTATGACGCTTTAAAGCAGTCCGGCCTCGCCAAAAATGTGTATACGTCAGAGATTCATAATAACCGTCGATAAAACGAGCGGCGAAAATCGACGATTCAGTAGATGGCAGAGAACATCAGGGATCCATAATAACCGCCGGTAAACGAAGAGGCAGAGATTGACGATTCTGTAGATGGCAGAGAACATCAAGGATTCCTGATAGTCGTCGGTAGAACGAAGGGGGATAAAAATGACAGATAATCTGGAACTGGAGACAGACGCCTATCTTCCTTTGCGGGATGTGGTGTTTCATACGCTGCGGACAGCGATCTTAAAGGGAGATCTGAAACCGGGGGAGCGTTTGATGGAACTGCAGCTCGCAGCAAAGCTCGGCGTCAGCCGCACGCCGATCCGGGAGGCGATCCGTATGCTGGAGCAGGAAGGCCTGGCGGTTATGATTCCGCGCAAGGGTGCGGAGGTCGCGAAGATGACGGAGAAGGATATGGAGGATGTCCTTCAGATCCGCTGTGCGCTGGAGGAGCTGGCGGTACGGCTGTCCTGTCAGAATATCACGCAGACAGAGTTTCAGGAGCTGCGGGCAGCGATGGAGCAGTTTCGGGAGATGACGAGAACCGATGATATCGCGGCGATCGCCAAAGCGGATGTGAATTTTCACGATGTGCTCTACAAGTCCGCGGAGAATCCGAAGCTTCTTGGCCTTCTGAACAACCTGCGTGAGCAGATGTACCGCTACCGCGTAGAGTATCTGAAGGATCCGTCCATCTATCCGCAGCTGATCGAAGAGCATCATCAGCTCTATGAGGCAGTGAGGGAAAAGGATGGCGAGAGGGCGTCTGCGATTACAAGGAAACATCTGGAGAATCAGACAGAGGGTGTAAAACGTATCATCCGCGAACAGGAATGATATGCATAAAATAAAAAATATTACGCACAATACAGGGAGTAAGCGACAGGCTTACTCCTTTTTACGTCTCACAGGAAAATTTGTCCTATGATATAAAAACGCTCCGCGAGGTTGCGTATGAAAATTGTTATCAAGGCAGGGAAAGATATGCAGAATCAGGATGTCTCAAAAAATCTGGATGAAAATATCGCGTGGTGGAAGGCACGTTTTTCGGACTGTGCCGATATCAAGATGCAGGGCATGTGTCTGGGCAGTGATATGGACGTCCGCGTCTGGCTGAGCTACATCGAGGTGACAGGCGGAGGCAGTATGCTCGAGAAAAGTACTCTCGGCAGCCTGCTGAACAGCCTTTGCAGACTGCCGGCCAATCGGGTGCTTGAAAAAATGCGTGAAAACGGGATGGGCGTCTCGGACGCCGTCCCCTTCGCGACGATGGAGGAGGCAGCCGACGGGATGCTGGCGGGAGAATGCATTCTGTTTGTCGACGGTTTTGACCGGGCGGTCAAGATCCCGGATAAAGGTTACCCCGCCATGTCCATCCAGGAGGTGGAATCGGAAAAATCCGTACGCGGAAGCAATGAGAAGTTTTCCAATTCCGTGAAACAGAATGCCGCGCTGATCCGGAAACGGCTGCGCTCTCCGGATGTGAAGGTGAGGGAGAGACAGGTGGGCGTCCGCTCGAAAACGACGCTTTATATCATGTACTATGATGGATTGATCTGTCCGGAGTTCCTGGAAGAGATGGAACGGCGGCTGGAGGCTTTTGAAGTGGACGGCGTGCAGGATGTGGGCGTGGTTCAGCAGCTTTCGGAGAAATCCTGGTATTCGCCTTTCCCGCAGTTTCAGGTTACGGAGCGGCCGGATCGGGCGGCAATGGCGCTTCTCGAAGGGCGGATGGCGGTGATCACGGACAATTCTCCGGAAGCCCTGATCTTTCCGACCGATTATAATTCCTTTATCAAGACGGCGGACGACTACTACAGCCGGTGGGAAATAGCCTCGTTTACACGGATCCTGCGCTATGTCGCGTCCTTTTTTGCCATGGTTCTGCCGGGACTTTACCTGGCGGTTACGAATTTCCATACGCAGATTCTGCCGACAAAGCTGCTTCTTTCTTTTGCGGCCGCGAGACAGGGAGTGCCGTTTCCCGGTGTGATTGAAGTCCTTCTGATGGAACTGTCCTTTGAACTTCTGAGGGAAGCCGGCGTCCGGCTGCCGGGCGCCATGGGAAACACCATCGGGATCGTAGGCGGCCTGATCATCGGACAGGCGGCGGTGGACGCCAATATCGTGAGTCCGATGGTGGTGATCATTGTGGCGTTCACGGCGCTGTGTTCCTTTGCGATTCCAAACGAAGATTTTGCGACAGCCTTCCGGCTGCTGAAATTTGCGTTCATCGGTCTGTGCGCTGCCTGGGGATATTACGGGTTCCTGATCGGCCTGCTGTTTGTGCTGATTCACCTGGCTCAGCTGGAGAGTTTCGGGATGCCGTATTTTACACCTTTTGTCGGTGCGGATCTCAATGGAAACGCGGACGAGGGAGATACCTTTGTACGGCCGCCGTCGGAGCTCCTGAAGAGGCGTCCGGTTTACGCGAATCCGAAGAATCGTGTGCGGCTTCGAATGCGGAAATCATCGCGAAAGTAATTCTGCGTACCAGTGCATCGCTCTCTAATTAACTAGTTAAGTAAGAAGTGATGCACTAGCTGTGGGGATTATGGAGCGAGAGGAACTGACGGGAAAGGAGAATGCCTTGAATAGCAACAATGCCGGGGATGTATTTGATCGTTCTCATACAATATTTTCGGAAAATCATAAGATTTCGCCGAGACAGATCCGCCGTGCGATGACACTGGAACTGTTCGGAGTCGGCAGTCTGCTGCTTCCGACTTATCTGGCGGGAGAGAGCGGGATCCTCGGCGTTTTTGCTCTAATGGTGGGCGCAGCGGGAGCGTGGGCGCTGGTGTGCGTATGGGATCGCCTCTCGAAGCACTGCGATTTTGAGGGGAGCGATCTGGTGGCAGGGCGCGGGAATGCACAGGTGATAATGCGGCGGATTCTGCTTATCCTGGCCGGGATCGGACTGCTGGAAACGGCGGCTTTTGTTCTTTACCTGCTGACGGCGTTGATCCGGGAACAGCTTTTGACCGGACGTTATGAGGCCGCTGTCCTGATCACGCTGGCCGCCGCGGGCGTATTCGGGCTGTGGAAGGGTCTGGAATCGCGGATCCGAATCTATGAGGTTCTGTTCTGGCTTCTGCTCGTGCCGCTTTTTATTATCCTGATCATTGCCTGCGCCAGTGTACGTCCCATGTACTGGACGATGACCTCCTTTACCATGCCGGGCTTCTGGAAGAGCTGCCTGATCTGTTTCCTGTTTTTTTCGATTTCATCCCTGATCCTGTTTTTTAAGCCGCACTGTAATCCTCCGGAAAAAGCGGCGAAAAGTGTCAGGAGAAGTATTCTTCTCGCTCTGATTTTGATTCTCGCCGTGTATCTGATTCTGATCGGGATTTTTCAGGACGCGCTTTTGTCACAGCTGACGTTTCCGGTTATCCTGCTTATGGCGGTTGTGAAGATTCCGGGACAATTTTTTGAACGGCAGGACGCTTTTATGACGGGCATCTGGTTTTTCTGCCTGTTTGCCCTGTTCCATTCGCTGTTGTACTACGGGAGAGAGCTGCTGTGTAACGCGTTCTCCCGAAGGTGTGCAGATGTCCGGAGCCGGGGCGCGGTCACAGATCACAGGGGAACCGGAAGAGAAACGGCGGACGCCGGACCGGCGTCGGCAGGGAGAGAAACGCCGGGTGCTGAGCAGGCGTCTGCGGGGAGAGAAACACCAGGTGCTGAGCAGGCGTCGGCAGGGAGAAAACAGCAGATTCTGAGTGTGGTCTGCGGAGGAGCGGTATTTTCAGCGGCGCTTTTTTTGTTGCGCAGGGAGGAAGCGGCCGGATGGTATATGAATATGCTGCTTTGTCTGACTGCACCTGTACTCCTGATTCTTCCGTTTATATATTTTTATATTTCCCGCACCCGGCAATCGTGAGTCCGGGAATTGTGAGTGAGGGAATCATGTATCCGACAATCCGTACGCATACGATTTGTGGGAGCCGTGTTATTGATCGCCGACTGAAG
This sequence comes from Clostridiales bacterium, assembly GCA_021202015.1. Taxonomy (GTDB): domain Bacteria; phylum Bacillota; class Clostridia; order Lachnospirales; family Lachnospiraceae; genus Eubacterium_I. The sequence goes on from JAJQDV010000021.1 coordinate 9,744, forward strand.
TTTTATCTGTAGGCCGGGAAGGGTAGAACGGACGAAAAAGCTAAGAAAGCAGAATACATCCGTAAGCCGGGGAGAATAGAACGGACGAAAACAGAAAAAATGAAGAAATTGTCCGCCGACCGGGAGAAATCAAGCGGACGAAAACAGCAAAAACAGGAAACTTGTCTGCGTACCTGTATTTACAGATGCCCGGGAGATGAAATTCACATTGCCAATCAGCGGAATGGAGATTATTTATGAAGAAATTTATTTTTATTCTGGTCATCACCATGGCCCTGTTCCTGACCGGATGTGAGAATAATGAGGTCGAAAGCAATATATTTCCTCTGGCGATCGGGATAGAGACGGAGGAGGAAAGCCGGTTTCATATGTACGCCGCCTACCCCGATCTGGAGGATCCGGACGCGGCGGATGATGCGCTCTCAAAGGACGCTTACTGGGAGGAGAGCCTGGATAATCTGTCGGAGGGAAGCAGCTTGATGTCAAAGGAGAGCAGCCGAAATGCGGATATGAATCATCTGAAGGTACTGATCCTTGATGTTCAGATGCTGGATGATGCGGAAAATACGGAAGCTCTCGTTCAATTTTTCCGTGAGAAATCAGATATCGCATGGAATTCCTATGTGCTTCTGACCGACGGAGAAATGGAAGAGATTTTTTCGGAAGAGACGCAGTTGAATTCCTGCCTGGGAATTTATCTGGAGGATCTGCTGGAAGGGTGGGAAAATCTGAGATATGATTCCCTGATCACGGTGGGAGATCTGGTGAGTCAGTATTATAACCGGAACGAAATATTGCTGATTCCTTTGGTGAGCATTGAAGAAAATCAGCCGCTGATCGACTCATTTGCTGTGGTGAGCGGACTTCGCATGACGGCGGAGATGAGTCTGGACGAGGTGTTCGAATCTAATACCAATACCCTTTTGTTACGTTAATCATTTTGACCCGTATCGGAATAATTCTGAAAAACCGGTCAAAACTCTTTTCTGAATGAATGACAATGCTGTGGAAATCAGGCAGAAAAAAGGTTGTTCAGGGATAGAAAGGAGACAGCGGAAAATGAAGAAATATATGGCAGTGATCACAGCGGCAGCTTTCGGCAGCGTCCTTCTTTTGGGCGTGATCCGGGCCCAGGCGCTGCAGCAGGGGATTTCGGAGAAAATTCTGCGTTTTCATGTGCTGGCGAACAGTGACAGCAGCGCGGATCAGGCGTTGAAACTGAAGGTGCGGGACGAAGTGGGAACTTATATGGCGGAGCAGCTTTCCGACGTTTCGTCTCTGGAGGAGAGTGAGGAGGTCGTAATCAATCATCTCTCTGAGATCGAGCAGCTTGCTGAGAATGTGATTCAGGAAGAGGGATATGACTATCCCGTAACAGCCTCTCTGGAGAATTGTATGTTTCCGGAAAAAACTTATGGGGAATATACTTTTCCTTCCGGATATTACGAGGCGCTCCGCGTGGTGATCGGAGAGGGAGAAGGGCAGAACTGGTGGTGTGTCATGTATCCGAACCTGTGTTTTTCCGGCAGCATGTATGAGACAGATGAGGAAACCGGAGAAAAGCTGAGCGCGGAACTTACAAAAGAAGAATATGCGGCGATTCTGGAAAACGGCGATTATGAGGTGAGTTTTAAGATCCTGAAATTTATGAACCGTGTGTTGGAATAATTGCGGTAAAAATCATGCGTCTCATTGTATGTGATAACCGTTAATCTTCATTGTGCCTTGACAAATTTAACCGGGTCATGCAGAATAAAGACAGTAAAAGTCGGTGAAATGGAGATTCTTATGGAAGATATGAGATATGCCCCCATCGGTGTTTTTGATTCCGGTGTGGGCGGACTGACTGTTGCACGTGAGATCATGCGCCAGATTCCGAATGAGAAGATTATTTACTTCGGAGATACGGCCCGGGTTCCCTACGGAAGCAAATCAAAAGAAACGATCATCCGGTTTTCCCGTCAGATCGTGCATTTCCTGAAAACAAAGGGTGTAAAAGCGATTGTGGTCGCGTGTAATACGGCCAGTGCGCTGGCGCTGGAGACGCTGCAGCCGGAGATGGACATCCCGGTCATCGGCGTGGTGACGCCGGGGGCGCTGGTGGCGGCGAAGACGACGGTAAACGGCAAGATCGGCGTGATTGCCACAGAGAGTACGATCGAAAGCCGGTTGTATACGAGAGTGATCCGGGAGTACAATCCGCAGGCGCAGGTGTTCGGGAAGGCCTGTCCTCTGTTCTGTCCTTTGGTGGAGGAGGGATGGTTGAAGGATCCGGTGACCGTGGAGGTGGCCAACCGTTATCTGGAGCCGCTTCTCGCCACGGGGATCGATACGCTCGTCATGGGCTGTACGCATTATCCTCTTCTGCGCGGCACGCTGCGCCAGATCATGGGAGAGAAAGTGACCCTGGTCAATCCGGCTTATGAGACAGCCAGGGAACTGAAGATTCTGCTTGAAGAGAATGGGATCGATAACGACGGACTGCGGCCGGGAACGGAAAAAATGCATCAGTTTTACGTCAGCGACGCGGCAAATAAATTCCGCCAGTTTGCCAACACGATCCTGCCGTTCGGCGTGGATACGACGCAGCTGGTACATATAGAGGATTATTAGCGATTGCGGTTGAGCAGGAGGCGGTTTTACCTCTCAGAAACTGTTAAGAAATAACTTTTGCATATTGCGCCGGATAATGCGTAAATCATAAATGATGAAAACGGGAGCGAACCGGTTCTGATTCGCTCCCTTACTATTTTATTATGCTGAAATCTGACTATCTCCTTCCCGTAAGGCGCGCAAGGAAGCCGTTTTTCTTTTCCGGCTTGTCCAGCGGTCCGCGAATCCCGCGCACATCCGTGATGTAGATGCCGGAGACGGTGGCCTTTACTTCCTTTTTTGTCGGAATGTAGTCATAGATATCGTTGTCCGCGACCAGATTCAGGATCTGCGGCCCGATCTTGACCTTTACGATGGGAAGTTTGGTGCGTTTGGCGTACCAGGGCGTCTCGTCGATGACCCTCTGGGGAAGGCCGGACTCCTTCAGTTTCATTTTCTTCTTATCGATGACGAGCATGGTGTAGTTCTGTTTCATCTCGTCCATGGCGGCCTGCTGCTCGTCCCGTCTCTTTTCATTCCGTTTTGCTAGACGGTACAGCAGTATAACCAGCACGACACATACGGCTGCGACAACAATCACGACAATAATTCTGGTATCCACAAATCTGCCTCCTGTTATATCTGCCCTCAGAAATCTCCCGCCCTGTCTGCGGAAGTATATGAATCCTGACCATTTTATCATCTTAAATGTGAAATTTCAAGAAAAAAAGGAGAATCTCTTTCATTTTCCCGAAAAGTGTGCTATGGTATAGAGCAACGATGCATTTTTGAAGAAAGGAAAATTTACTATGAAGAAAAAAATAGCAGCACTTTTGGTTTGTTCCCTCGCGGCGATGTCTCTTCTTGCCGGATGCGGCTCGGATGAGACGGCGGACAGCGCATCCGCCGAAGCGGAGGGTGAAGTGATCACGGCGGAGACCGTTCTGGCGGCTACGGACTATGATATAGAGGATTATGTGGTCCTGATGGACGACTATATGAATCTTAGCGTGGAGATCAGTTCAGACTATGAGGTCACCGATGAGGATGTTCAGGAGTACATAGAATCCTATGTCCTGACCTATTATCCGATGTATGTCGATACGGACAAGACCACGGTTGAGGATGGCGATATTGTAAATATTGATTATGTCGGTACGATGGACGGGGAAGAGTTCGACGGCGGTTCTTCCGAAGACTATGATCTGGAGATCGGTTCCGATACGTTTATTGACGGATTCGAGGACGGCCTGATCGGAGCGGAGGTCGGCAGCACCATTGATCTGAATCTTACCTTCCCGGACGATTATTCGACGACGGATCTGGCCGGACAGGATGTTGTGTTTACAGTCACGATCAACAGCATTGTGGAGGAGCAGACGCTCACCTATGATGAGATGACGGACGAGTATGTGGAGAGCACATTCGGTTCTTCCTACGGATACACGACCGTGGATGAGATGGTGTCGGACATTACGGCCAGCATGGAGGATTCCTACGAGAGCAGCAAAGAGTCTGAGATTCAGACCGAAGTGATGGCTCAGCTCGAGGAGGGCTGTACCGTGACTCTGCCGGACGGCCTGCTCGATGAGAGAATAACGTCCACGATTTCGGATATCAAGGCCGCGGCGGAAGAGGACGGCTATGAGTACGTGGATTATATCTATGAATACTATGGTTATGAGGATGAGGATGAGTTTTCCGAATATGTCAGTGAGACTCTGGAAGAACAGCTGATTCAGGAGCTGATTCTGGAGGCGATTGTGAAGGATCAGGATGTTTCCATTTCGACATCGGATCTGGCGGATTTTGTGGAGAGCTATGTAGAGTATTACGGCTATGATGACGACGAGGCGTTCTATGAGGCCTACGGCGGGGAGGAATATGTGCAGCTCGGCTACGCGGAGAACCGTGCGCTGAACCTGGTGATGGAAGCCGCCGAGGTCACGGTGGCGGAGTCGTCTGAGGAGTAGAAGTTTTACCGTCCCGTTCGGATGAACGGATCGTGAGGATAGAACAGGATTGTCAGGAAATTATTTTCTGAACTTTATGAGGGCGATTGCGAGCTCAGGTTCGCAGTCGCTCAAATTATCCTACGTTATTGCGCGTAGCGCACCCTGCGCGTTAGCGCATAAGTTCACGAGTGCCTGGAAGGTATACCTTGTTATTTCCGCGCGAAGCGCATGAATTAAGGGGTGCCTGGAAGGTATACGATGAAGGTAACAAAAGGGGAGGATTGTTTTGAAGGACAGATGGGTGGTTGCCGCAAAGAAGGCTGATTTTCGTAAGATCGGAGAGCGTTTCGGAATCGATCCGGTCATTGCCCGGGTGATGCGGAACCGCGGGCTGACGGATTCGGATGAGATGGAGACCTATCTGCACGGGTCGGAAAGAGATCTTCATGATCCGCATCTGCTGAAGGATGCGGACCGCGCGGCGCAGATCATCGGGGAGAAAATCCGGTCCGGGAAAAAGATCCGGATTATCGGGGATTATGATATCGACGGCATTCAGGCCACTTACATACTGTTGAAAGCTCTGCGCCGGTTGGGCGCGGACGCGGACACGGTGATTCCGGACCGCATTCTGGACGGATACGGCCTGAATGAGCATCTGGTGACGCGGGCTTATGCGGACGGGATCGATACGATCCTGACCTGCGATAACGGGATCTCGGCCATCAGCCAGATCCGGATGGCCAGGGAATTCGGAATGACCGTGATCGTGACCGATCATCATGAGATTCCCTTTGAGGAAACGGACGGCGTACGGCGTGAGACGCTTCCGGAGGCGGACGCTATTGTAAATCCGAAGCAGAAGGACTGCGCTTATCCGTTTTCCGGTCTCTGCGGAGCTGCCGTCGCGTTTAAGCTGATACAGATACTCTATGAGCAGGAGGGAATCCCGGTTTCCGAGGCGGATGTTTTTCTGGAAAACGCAGGTTTTGCCACAGTGGGGGATGTGATGGACCTGCAGGGAGAGAACCGCATCCTGGTAAAACTCGGTCTCGAGCGTCTTCGCAGGACGCACAATAAAGGCATGCGCGCGCTGATTCTGCAGAAGAATCTGGATGCCTCCGCCCTGAAAAGCTATCACATCGGCTTTGTCCTCGGACCCTGTCTCAATGCCAGCGGCCGCCTGGAGACGGCGCGTCTGTCGCTGAACCTGCTTTTGTGTGAAGACGCTGCCCGTGCGGCGGTTATGGCGCAGGAGATCGCGGAGTTAAATGAGAGCCGGAAGCTGATGACGGCGCAGGCCGTGCGGCAGGCGGAACAGGTCATAGAGGAGCAGGGATACGCGCGGGATAAGGTGATTCTCATTTTCCTTCCGGACTGCCATGAGAGCCTGGCCGGAATCGTGGCGGGAAGGATCCGGGAGACGTACTGCCGGCCGACCTATGTGGTGACCAGAGGTGAGGAGGCCTGCAAGGGCTCCGGCCGTTCCGTCGAGGGATATTCCATGTATGAGGAGATGTGCAAATGCAGGGAACTGTTTTTAAAGTTCGGCGGGCATCCGATGGCGGCGGGTTTTTCGCTTGAGGAAAAAAACATTGCTCCCCTGCGGCGTATGCTGAATGAAAAAGCGTCCGTTACAGAGGAGGAGCTTATTCCGAAAGTGACGATTGACGTCCCCATGCCTGTCGACTATCTCTATGAGGATCTGGTACGGCAGCTGGAATTACTGGAACCCTTCGGCAAGGGGAATGAAAAGCCGGTGTTCGCGGACCGGGATCTGGAGATCGAAAGCCTGAAGGTTTTCGGAAATGAGGGACGGGTCATACGCATGAAGCTGAAAAGCCCGCGCGGGACAGAGATGGACGCTGTTTATTTCGGGGATATCGACAATCTGCGATTATCACTGGAAGAAAAGTATGGTAAGATGGTCGCGGAGGATACGGTGAGCGGCAGATGCATCCATCGGGCGTCGCTGCATTTTCTGTATTACCCGGAGATCGATCATTATTACGCGCAGCCGCGGATTCAGCTGAAAATCACGGGGTTCCGTGCCTGACAGATATTTAAGAAAACAGCAGATTACGACGGCAGATTCGGATAGATATTTAAAGAAACAGCAGATTACGTCGGCAGATTCGGATAGATATTTAAGGAGACAGCGGATGATGCGCAGCTTTATGAACAGTCGTCAGATAATCTGTACATATTATTTTGCGACAGTTCCTCAGATTGGCGACATTATAAAAAGTAACAGGGATAGTGCGAAAGGAGTATTGCGATGAAAACCGGATTTTTAAAGAAAGTAACAGCGCTGGTTCTGGCCGGAACTCTGAGCGTGGGATTCTGTGTGAGCGCCTGTGCCGCAGATACGGATACAGATACGGATGCGGAGACATCGACGGAGGAAGAGGTCACCGTGGACGAGGGCGACAAACCCTATATCGCTTTAGGTGCGGACTTAAGCTCTGATGAGCGCGCGACGGTGCTGAGCCTGCTCGGCGTCACGGAGGCGGATCTGGAAAATTACGACGTGGTTACGGTCACGAATGACCAGGAGCATGAATATCTGGATTCCTATATTTCCTCGAGTACGATCGGATCCCGTGCGCTTTCTTCCGTTGTGGTGATGGAGGCGGAAGAGGGGAGCGGCATCACGGTGACGACAAAAAATATTTCCTACTGCACGGCCGGCATGTATGAGAACGCGCTGGCGACGGCCGGAGTGGAGGATGCCGAGGTGATCGTGGCAGGTCCCTTTTCGATTTCCGGTACCGCCGCGCTGATCGGTGCGCTGGAAGCTTATTCCGTGATGACGGGGGAGGACATCGACGAGGATGTGATCGACGGAGCGATCAATGAGATCGTTGTCACGGGAGCCATTGAGGATTCCACCGGCAGTACGGAAGAGGTCGAGGGAATGGTCGCCTATCTGAAGGAGCAGCTTGCGGATTCGGAAAATCTGTCGGATGAGGAGCTGGAGGAGGCGATTCAGGACGCGGCGGATGAGTTTGAAGTGACGCTGACGGACGATGAGATCCAGCAGTTGAAGGATCTGCTGAAAAAGCTGCAGGGGCTGGATCTGGACTGGGATACGCTCGCACAGCAGGCGCAGAGCGTGTATGATAAGTTGAAGGGCATGGGATTTGACCTGAGTTCGATCGATACGGATGAGCTTGCGGATGAAGCCAGCGGATTTTTCGCGAAGATCGTAGAATTTTTCCGGAATCTGTTCAGCCGGTTTGCGAACTGAAGTGAGGTTTTTGCATGGAAGCATACGGCCGCTTTGCGGAGGTATATGATACATTTATGGACGAGGTTCCCTATGAGGAATGGTGCGATTTTATCTGCGGCATTCTGCGGGAGCATGGGATCCGGGACGGCCTCGTGCTTGATCTCGCCTGCGGGACCGGCGCGATGACACGGCTGTTAAAGATGCGCGGTTATGACATGATCGGCGTGGATGTCTCCGGGGAAATGCTGCAGGCTGCGCGGGATCATGAAGACGAGGGAATCCTTTATCTGCAGCAGGATATGCGGGAGCTCGAACTTTACGGTACAGTCCGTGCGGTGGTCTGTGTCTGCGACTCCATAAATTATATTTTGAAAGAGGAGGAGCTGGAACGGGTATTTTCTCTGGTGAATAACTATCTGGATCCGAACGGCATCTTTATTTTCGATATGAACACGGTGTACAAATACAGAGAGATTCTGGGCGATTCGGTGTTCTGTGAAAACCGGGAGCGCGAGTGCTTTACCTGGGAGAACTGGTTTGATGAGGAGTCGTTTATCAATGAATACGCGCTGAATTTTTTTGTGCAGACGCCGGGCGGGCTGTATGAGCGCTTCGAGGAGGTTCACTATCAGCGTGCCTATGAGATGGAAACTGTGCTCAGACGGATTCGGAATGCGGGAATGAAACTGCTGATGCTGCGCGGCGGGGACGGCAGGGATCAGCCGGGGAAGGACTGTGAACGCGTCTGGTTTGTGACACAGGAGCATGGGAAGTTCTGTTCAGACAACGACGGGGAATCCAATCCATTGCTCCGCAATAATAAAAACAGAATTTTATCATTTATGTAAAAATACGCCCTGTAGAAAAACCGGAAAAATCAATGATATCGGGCTTGACAAAACAGGAGGGGCGAATGCATAAAAGAAATACGGGAGAGAACGAATGAGTCAGGATTATATCGTGAGGGCCGCGGCGGCGGACAGTGCGATCCGTGCCTTTGCCATTACATCAAAAGACATCGCGGAGGAGGCGCGTCGGCGTCATAATACCAGCCCGGTCGTCACGGCGGCATTGGGACGGCTGCTCAGCGGAGCCGCCATGATGGGCGTGATGATGAAGGGCGAGGAGGATATTCTGACGATTCAGATAAAATCCGACGGACCGATCGGAGGAATGACGG
>JAJQDV010000060.1:0-17481 GCA_021202015.1 Clostridiales bacterium
TTGACCTTACAGCCAGGATGGCGTCGCCGCAGAATCGAAGAATAAAACTTTTTTCCTCCTCGGTCATCGGCACCATCTCATCGCCGATTTTCAATACCCTGGTAAACTGCTCGACTTTTTTCAATTTCAGAAAGACTTCATCTATATTATCTGTGGAAACAAACACATATCCGGGAAAAAGCACCCGCCGGATCGTCATCCATTTCCCGCTCAGCTTTCTCTGGTCCTCACGACAGGGTACAAACATCGTTTCCATCAGTCCTTTCGGAAGCTTCAGATGGCATTCATCAATCACATCCTGTTCTTTCCCTGTCATCACCTGAATGACATACCACTTAACGTCCGCGTTCATCCTATCCGTCTCCATGATTGCTCTTTTGTAACTGTGAAAACACGGAACAGTTACGTTCTTTTCAAATGAACAGGGCATTCCGATACTCTCACAGAAATGTTTTCACATTTATAAGAACGACACTGTGAGAATATCTGATGCCCTTTTCATACCGGAAACACTGACAGCCGAAAGCGTTTCACATCATTTCAAGTATTATCCCTCGACAGATCTGCGTCTCTGTGTCAACAGCATCCCTGCCAGTGCAGCCGCGATCACAACAGCCAGTGTTCCCGACACGGGGAACTCACCGGTCTGCGGTGATGAGGTCGAGTCGGAAGAAGATGTCGTCGAGTCGGAAGAAGACGTCGTCGAGCCAGAGTCGGATGCCGCCTCTACAGACTCATCATCTACGTAAATCGCAATGGGAACGGAGCCGTCTTCCAGACCGGCCACAACGATCTTGCCATCCTCCACTGTTGCCTCTACCTCAACCCATTCGCCGTCTATATAGGCATATACGACGACGGTGCTGTCGGAAGTCACGCTGTCCACATAGAAAGTAACCGTTGCGGTACCGTCATCTGTCTCGCTCACTGTGACATCACCGGTCCATACAACAGTATAGCCGCTGAGAGACGGAGTCGCGGATACCGTGACGCCGGTGCTGCTGGTGCCGCCGGAAGTGTAGTTGATGGTTTCCGTCTCCACCGTTCCGGAACTGGTTTCGGTATCCATACTTGTCTGCGTAAGATCAGTCGTCGCGCTCGAATAAGTGGTTGCAAACGCCTGAACGCTCATACCAAAAATCAAAGTGCCTGCCAGTATAAAAGCAATCAGTTTCTTCATTTTGAAATTCCTCCCTTTCCTGATCAATCTTATTATATTGAAATATGCAGCGCATATTTACAATCAAGCTGAAAATCCTGTCTGTGTACGGCTGTCGTTCATAACCGTGAAAGGCGGCCGGCAACCGTCTCACTCACTCACCATTCTCAGTCACCTCCGTATAGAACATACGAATCACCAGATCCTGAAGTTCATCACTGTCCGTATGGAACTCCTCGTAGCCGTCGTCACCTACAGTCTCCTCACCCGGCAGATACTGCACATCGTCAGTCAGGTATTCGTAGGTAGCCAGCGCGTTTATCTCGGAATCATCCATATCTGTCAGAATATAATCCCCGATATAGGGTGATATCGTATCATAGAGATCGATACCGCCTTGCGCACTCATCTGTCCGATCAGAGCTGTCACATACTGTGTCTGGCGCTCCATGCGTCCCTGCACACTGTTAAACTCCGAAGTGTCCCTGTAGCGGACAAAAGCCTCCGCCAGTTCTCCCTCCAGATGAACCGTACTGCCCTCCGTAAAAGATTCGTCAATCTCCGTCCAGTCCTGCGTCAGTGTGACATCCACACCGCCGAGGGCGTCATTGATTTCAGCGACTCCCGCCACCTCCATCGTAAAATAACCATCTATCGTCACTCCGTAGAGCAACTCACTTACCTTATCCCTGACGGCCCGGCAGCTGTAGTTTCCGCCGATACTGTAGCCGTACTGGAGACAAATCTGTCCCTCGATGCTTTTCAGATAATTCCCGGTGAAATCCGACACATCCAGACTTACCACGGTATTGCGGTTGATCTGCAGGATCGTGGCCTGCTTTGTCTCTTTGTCAAGAGAGAAAAGAATGATACAATCCGCCTGCCCGGCTTCGCCCGGGGTGGTCTCCTTTTCGATCGGATCTGTGATATCCACACCCATAAAAAGAATGTTGGTCAGATTCGTGTTGTATGTATATGTCCCGCCCTTCCACTCCACGGTCATTTCCATGGCCTGGCTCTCGGGTTCCGCCGATATATCCTCCGACGACACAGATGAACTGCTCTTAAAATATGCCAGCAGGGCAATCACGACGACCGCCGCGATCAGCACCGCCGCGGAGAAGAATTTTTTCCCGCGGCTTCGGCCGGAACTACTTTCGTTGTTTCTTTTTTGTCTCATGGTTTTTGTCCAGCGGGATAATGCCGAGAACGCCATATCCCACATACTTCTCCACATCCTGCTTCGTGCTGATCTTGTCATTCAGAAAATAGGGGATCAGGAACAGAATCGCCACAATCACAAAACCCACAACGCCGCCCATCGCCGCAGTCTTCATTAACCCGTTATCTATGGGCTCATATTCAGCCTCTGCCTTCTCAAAGATAACGGAAGGATCTGAATCGAGGATATTCGCCATCAGACTGACGGTCGCCTCCGCAACCGCATTTGATATGGCACAGGCCAGCTCCGGATCCTCGTCGGTCACGGAAAACATCAGCACATGCGTATCCTCTTCGCTCGTCACAGAAAGCTCTTCCTTGATATAATCTCTCGTCAATGTGACGCCCATCTCATCCTCAACCTGTTCGATGGCCGTGTCGATGACAGTATTACTGTTGGCGACGATCTCAAAATCCTCAATCACCGTAGATCCCAACTCGAGATCACTCAGAATCGAGGAAACCGAAGATGAAGAATCCGAAATATTGTAGACCATGGCGGTGGACTCATACTCATACGGCTGCACATAAACATATCCGCCGCCGATCAGCGCACCGATAATTATGCCCAGAAGAAGGAATCTCCATCTGTGAATCAGAACGGAACAAACCTCAACCAGATCGATCTGTTCCGGCTGCTGCTGTCCCTGCTGGCTGCTTCTCTGAGGCGTTCTCTCCCGGGAATATGGCTCCTCCCGGGAAAACTGTCTTTGATTTTCTGTATTTTCCATCGTAATCGTCATTTCCCCTCTTCTTCCGTGTCCGCATGACCGTAACCATAGCCGTAACCGTAACCATAGCCATAGCCGTATTTGTGCCCGTAACCGTAACCATAGCTGTAGCGCTTTGATTTCATGTCGACCTTGTTCAACACGACCCCGAGAAGATTACTGTTCGCCTGCGCAAGCTGTGAAGCAATCTCGGAAACCACCCTCCTGCTGATCGTGTCAGCCGGAACAACCAGAATAGAGCCGTCGCACTCCTGCGCAATCACAATCGCATCCACAACCGCCTCAATCGGCGGAGTGTCAAAGAACACATAATCAAAAGATTTCTTAAGGCTCTCGACCATCTTCTGAAATCTCGGCTTACTCAGGAGCTCCGTGGGAGCTGAGGGGAACCTCCCGGTAGGAAGAAAAAAGAAATCCGGTACATCTGTCTGATATATGACTCTTTCCAGCTTTTCCTGCCCGGACAGAAAATGACTCAGTCCTTTCAGTTTCTCATGAACGCCAATGGTGGAGAGCATGTTGCTGTTGCGCATATCCGCATCCACAAACAGAACGGATTTGCCCTTGTCGGCAAAACTCCTCGCCAGTTCATAAGTAACCGTGCTTTTGCCGTCATCCTTCTGGCAGCTGGTCACGCAGATCACCCGGTTCTCCAGACCCGTGAGTTCAATATTCGTACGCACCCTGCGATAAATATCCTTCATCACAGGAGTCGTCTCATTCTCCATATGTATCGTTATAGTCTCCATCGGCAATTTCTCCGGCTGTTCAAAAAATCTCTTTCTTCCCTGATCGGGAAACGAAAATACAGTTTCATCTTACCTTTCATATATCGTTCTGTCAAGGTTTTTTTTGAATTGTAAAATTTTGTAAAATCATAATATTTCAGCGATTCTCCCGGATCATAAAATAGTTCTGCGCCAGCAGCGGATCTGCGCCGCCCGGCTGCGTGCGGGTATAGCTTCCATCCGCCCGCTGGATGCGGGCCTTCACGTTATCCTCCATCAGAACCCGGAAAATATGCAGTACGCGTTTCCGGATATCGGCGTCAAGGACCGGCGCCGCCACTTCCACCCGGCAGGTTGTATTCCTCGTCATAAAGTCCGCCGAGGCGATATACACCTCCGGATCTTCCTCTCCGAAGATATAGATCCTGGAGTGTTCCAGATACCGCCCCACAATACTGCGGATGGAAATATGATCCGTCTTACCCGGAACACCGGCGATCAGACAGCAGGCGCCGCGCACGATCAGCTCGATCCGCACACCGGCCTGCGAGGCCTCGATCATCTTCTCGATGATCACCTTGTCCGTAAGGGAGTTCATCTTCGCTCCGATATACGCGCTCATCCCCGCCCGGGCCCGCGCGATCTGCGTGTCCATCTTCTCCAGTATCGGTCTGCGCAGGTACTTCGGGGCGACGAGCAGATACTCCGCCTCCTCCGTCACCTCACCGAGATACATCCGGGTAAAGATCTCATTTGCCTCTGCGCCGATGCCCTGATGCGCCGTCATCAGGGAAAAGTCCGTGTACAGCCGGGACGTCTTCTCATTATAATTCCCGGTTCCGATCTGTGTGATATAAGAAATATGGCCGCCGCTCTTCCTTGTGATCAGGCAAAGCTTGGAATGCACCTTCAGCCTGTCCAGTCCGTAGAGGACGGAACAGCCGGCCTCCTCAAGCCTCCGCGACCAGCTGATATTATTTTCCTCATCAAAACGCGCGCGCAGTTCCACCAGAACACTGACGTTCTTGCCGTTCTCGGCCGCTTCAAGCAACGCCTCGACAACCTTACTGTCATTTGCCACGCGATACAGGGTCATTTTCACGGACAGCACATCCGGGTCGGCCGCCGCCTCCCGCAAAAGTCCCAGGAAAGGATCGATGCTTTCATAGGGAAAAAACAAAAACCGATCCTTCTCCTCAATCTGCTCCATCATGCCGCGTTTCGGATCAATGGTCTCCGGGAACTGCGGCGTGTATTTTTCATAAAACAGTTCTTTTTCGTTCCGAAGGATATCCCGGACCGTCGAGAAAAAGGAGAGATCCAGCGGCGAGGAGGAGTGAAATACATGCTTTTTCTTCAGATGCAGGTATTTGCACAGGAGGTCGATCACAGACTCATCCATTACTCTGGTATATTCCAGTTTGATCGGGCAGAGCCGGCGGCGCCTGCTCACCAGCTGCTCCATCACCTGCCGGAAGTCGGTATCGTCGTCGTACATATCCTCATCCGGATCGATATCCGCATTCCGGAGAATCCGGATCAGGGACTTGCTCCGGATCTCAAAATGAGAGAAAATCCGTCCCACATAATGGAGAATCAGCTCTTCCATCAGGATATAACGGTTCGGATGATCGGGAATCCGCGCCAGGCGCGGGAGCACATCCAGAGTACAGGGGACAATGCCCAGCTTGACGTTCTTCTCATTTTTCCTGTCGTTTTTTCTGTCGCTTTTTTTATCACTCTTCGAACTCTTCCTCGGTCCGAGAATGACGACCGCGTAGATCGCCTTATTTTTCAGAAAAGGAAACGGCTGTTTTTTCCCGACCACCTGAGGCGCCAGAAGCGGCCGTACCTCATGTTCAAAATAGGCGTCCAGAAACTGCGCGTCCTTTGCGTCGATCTGGTCATGATAGGTCACGATCTCAACCCCGTGGGTCTTCATTTCTTTATTCAGATCCGCGTAGGCCGAGTCCTTCCTCTGTGTCAGCAGCTTCACCTGATCGAAGCAGGCATAAATCTGCTCCTGGCAGGTCATATTCGTCTTGTTGTCCCGAATATCCCCGGAAACCAGCATCTGGTCATAGAGCGATCCCATGCGCACACCGAAAAACTCATCCAGATTGCTCTGAAAAATAGATGCAAAGGAAAGCCTCTCGCAAAACGGATTCGTCTCATCCTCCGCCTCCTCCAATACCCTGACGTTGAATTTCAGCCAGGACAGCTCCCTGTTGTCAAAACATGTATGTTCCATAAACCCACCCCTCTCTACAACCGGTCGATCGTCTTCCGGATTTTCAAAAACTTCTTATCTATATCGGCGATCTCCAAAGCGAAAGATCTCAGTTCCTTCTGCATCTTCTGGTATTTTACGGCGTCCATCTTGCTGTTTTTATAGCTGAGCTGATGATCGAGCATTGCCCAGTAATTCATCGCCGCCGAACGCACCTGGATCTCCAGGCGGATCGGCATACCGGCAGACGATACGGCGCCGTCCGCTCCCGTGACCGGCCGTGCCTCCTCCCCATGTACGGATACCCCGTCAGAAAAAAGAAAATCGTCGGACCGGATCTCCGCGATCATGTGTATGCTCCGGTAGCCGGTCGCTTTCGGATGCGCAATGTAATCCTTCACCTTTATGATCCTGAGATCGGGCAGCTTCCGGATCTCCTTTACCATCCGGTACACATCATCCTGAAACGAGCAGACAATACGAACACCCGCAATATCGTGGAAGGTCTCTACCGCCTTATGCAGCGTCGGAGTCCGCTCCTTGCGGACCAGCTTCTGAAAAATGCTCTCCGGCGTCTTTATCCTGGAAGAGATATACTGCACGACCTGGCGCTCCTTCTCCGCATCCAGCCGGGCGGCGATCTCCTCCAGCAGCGGCATCACTGCCCGGATCATTCGATCGCAGGTCTCCCATATGCCCGTCTGCTCATATTCCGTTTTTAAAATCTCCCGGAGACGCTCCGGGCCGTCCGGACGGTTTGACAGATTCTCTGTCTCACTGAATGTCCTGTTCAATTTCCTGTCACTCACTCATCATCACTTCCTCCGCGTTTTTCATAAATGATTATACCGAATGCAGTTTTTATCCGCTATCAGGGAAATGTAAAATTCATATAAATTATGTAAACTGTGGTTACATGTCAGTCTTCCCGCAGGATCTCCAGCGCCTTCTGAATCTGGTTATCCAGGGCGTAGCTGTACGCATCATCCTCTCCGCCGAGGAACTCATACTCAATCTCCACATCCGGCGTAATCCCGATCCCCTGAATACAGGTGCCTCCCGGCGTATAATACGTATGTGTCGTCAGCTTAAACGCGCTTCCGTCGCTCAGGGACTGCACCGACTGCACCACGCCCTTTCCGTATGTAGTCGTCCCGATAATCGTACCGGCTCCGCGGTCCTGCACCGCGCCGGCAAAGATCTCCGACGCGCTCGCGCTGCTGCCGTTCACCAGGACAGCCAGCGGAATATCCAGGGAGCTCTCATCTGAGGAAGTATACTCCGTGCGGTTCCCGTCCCTGTCCTCCGTGTAGAGAATCAGCCCTTCGGGCAGAATATCATCCAGCATGTCGCAAACCGTTGTGAGAACCCCGCCCGGATTCGATCTGAGATCCACGATCAGAGCCTCCATGCCCTGACTCTGCAGATCCGCGAGCGCCTCCTCAAACTGCTCCGTCGTTGCGTCAGTAAACTCGGAAACCGCGATATAGCCGACCGAATCATCCAGCATGTCGCTTTCTACCGTCGGAAACGTCAGATTTTTGCGTACAATATCATATTCGATCGTCTCACCGTCCCGATAGGTCACCAGATGGACGGAGGTATTCTCCTCGCCGCGGATGTAAGTGACCAGTTCGGTAAGATCCACAGAAGTCGCCTCACAGTCGTCCACCTTCACGATGACGTCCCCATCCTGAAGACCCGCCTCCTGCGCCGGAGAATCGTCATAGACATGAACCACGGTAACCGTCATCGTGTCCTCGTCCTGCTGCAGGCTCGCGCCGATCCCGCAGTAGGTCCCCTCCAGAGTATCCTCAAGGAGGCTTTCATACTCCTCCGCCGTGTAATACTGAGAATAGGCATCCAGATTCTCAAATAAGCCCTGATACAGTCCGTCGCGCAGCTCTTCCACGTCCACATCCTCATAGTAGCTGTTCTGAATATAAGCGGAAAGCGTCTCGATTTTTTCCGCCGTCTCGTCATCCAGCACCGCCTCGTAGGAGGATGGGAACAGATAAATCCGCATCCTCGAGGACATCGTCAGTCCGATAGTCAGCACGGCAACCGCGGCGACCGCCACGACAACACCGGAGAGGAAGCCCTTCGCAAAGCCTCTGCGGCGCTTGCCGGAAGACTTCTTTTCGGGAGGCTGCTCCGGTACAAACTGGTTCTGATCTATGGTTATCTTTTCGTTCATGGCTGACTGCTCCGTTTTCTTATCTTATCTTATCTTATCTTATATTGTATTATACATTGATATGTTTATGAACCGTTACCCGGCTGCCGATATACCCGATTCCGATTCCCAGGATCAGTCCGATCGGCAGCAGGATCGTGAACACCGTCCGCACCGGGACAAACGTAAGCATATTGTTCAGGAACCCGAACCTCTCCGCCACGTAATTGATCACTCTTCCGTACATCACATAAAGAATGGCCAGCGGAATCACCGCGCCGATAGCGCCGATCAGAATACCCTCCACGATAAACGGCGCCCGGACAAAAAAGTCCGTCGCACCGATCACCTTCATGATGCCGATCTCTTCCTTCCGCACCGTGATACCGGTACGGACCGTGTTGCTGATCAGAAAGACAGCCACACAGATCAGAATCACGATGATCCCAATGGAGATCACTCCGATCAGTTTATTGGCGTCCGACAGCGTATTCGCCACGGACTCTGACTGGCGCACACTCCGTACATCCTCCAGGTCCGTGAGATAGTCGACCAGATCCTGCTGCATCGAGATATCCTCCATATAAATCTCATAAGACGCCTCGTTTGCGAGCGGGTTTTCCGAACCGAACGCGGCCGCCGCTTCCTCGTTTCCGTCAAAATAAATCAGCTTGTACTCTTCCCAGGCCTCATCCGCTGAGACATAGTTGAAATTGGACACCTCGCTTCTGGTTGTGATCTCATATCCGATCTGATCGATACGCTCCTGTGTGGTGCCCTCGTCAAAAAAGACCGTGATCGCCACGCCGGACTCTACATCCTGCACAACACTCTGAAAATTCACAAGAATCGAGTAAAACACGCCGAAAAGGAAAATACACGCCGCCATCGTCGCGATGGAAGCGATGGAGAACACCTTGTTCGTCCAGACATTCCGTATGCCCTCTTTTATCGTATATCCCAATGTGCTTATCTTCATATCTTATCACCGCCCATCTGTACATCGTTCACCACATGGCCCTGCTGCAGGGCAATCACGCGTTTCTGCATCCTTGTCACGATCTCCATATTGTGGCTGACTACCAGGACCGTCGTTCCGCGCTGGTTAATCTCCTCCAGCAGCTTCATGATCTCCCAGGCATTGTTCGGATCCAGATTTCCCGTCGGCTCATCAGCCAGCAGAATCTTCGGCTCATTCACAAGCGCCCTGGCAATCGCCACGCGCTGCTGCTCGCCGCCGGACAGCTGATGCGGCTTTGACCTGTACTTCGCGGCCAGGCCGACCTGCGACAGGCTCTTCGGCACCTTTTCCCGGATCGAACGGTTGGAGGCCGAGATGGCTCTCTGCGCAAAAGCTACATTATCATAAACATTTTTATCCTTTAACAGGCGAAAGTCCTGAAATACGCATCCGATATTCCTGCGGAAATACGGAACCTGGTTTCTCCGGACTTTTGCGAGATTCTTCTTATTTACTACAATCGTTCCCGACGTAGGCTCAAGCTCTTTCAGCAGCAGCTTGATCAGGGTCGACTTCCCGGATCCGCTGTCTCCCACGACAAAGACGAACTCTCCCTCGTCGATATGTATGTTGACATCCTCCAGCGCAGGAACGCCTTCGATATAAGCCTTGCTCACATTCTTTAATGTAATCACTTCTGATCCTCCTGTCTATTGACGACACTTTCATAGTAAAACATGGGAGCATCTGATCTGTATCCCCATGCCCCCATGCAGCTTTTATCCTGTCGTATCCTGTTCGACGTCCGGTACGTTGTACTCAAAATCTCATCAGTAATCGACCGTCTCCATGTATTTCATATACTTCACAACCATAAGCGCGATCTTGAATGTAATCGCGTCCTCAAACACTCTCAGATCCAGTCCCGTGCTCTTCTGCAGCTTGTCCAGCCGGTAAACCAGTGTGTTGCGGTGTATGTAAAGCTGCCGCGACGTCTCGGACACATTCAGGCTGTTTTCAAAAAACTTATTGATCGTCGTCAGCGTCTCCTCGTCAAAATCATCCGGCGAACGGCTGCCGAAGATCTCCCGGATAAACATCTTGCAGAGCGGAATCGGCAGCTGATAGATCAGACGTCCGATCCCCAGCGCGGCATAGGCGATGATATTCTGGTCTTCAAAGAAAATCTTCCCCACATCCAGCGCCATGTGCGCCTCCTTATACGAACGGGAAACCTCGCGGATCTCATTCACCACCGTGCCGTAGGCGACATGTACGGACTTGTCCCCCCGGAAAAGACCGTAGATGACCTCCGCCGTCTTATGAAGATCTTCCGGAGAATCCGCGCCGTCCACCTCCTTTACGACGATAATATTCTTCTCATCGATCTCTGTGACAAAATCCTGACTCTTCCCCTCAAAAATACCGCGCACACGGTCAAGGTCATTTCCGTCCTTATCATGCCAGGTCTCTATCACGTAGACGACTCTGCGTGCCTCCGTCTCAATATGCAGTTTCTTCGCCCGATTGTAGATATCTACAAGCAGCAGATTATCCAGCAGGAGATTTTTCACAAAATTATCCTTGTCAAAGCGCTCCTTGTATGCAATCAGCAGACCCTGAATCTGGAACACGGCAAGCTTTCCGATCATAAAAACATCCTCGCTGTCTCCGTAGGCCAGCAGGACATATTCCATCTGATGCTCGTCAAAAACCTTAAAAAACTGACATCCGGATACGACCTGGCTGTCCGCGGGAGAATCCGCAAAAGCCACTGCCGGCTCTATAAAGCGCTCCGCGTCGGAGAGCGTATTCGCCAGAACCTTCCCCT
Organism: Clostridiales bacterium; assembly: GCA_021202015.1. Taxonomy (GTDB): domain Bacteria; phylum Bacillota; class Clostridia; order Lachnospirales; family Lachnospiraceae; genus Eubacterium_I. The sequence continues at coordinate 11,038 of JAJQDV010000060.1, forward strand.
CGGTATCAATCACGCAAAAATCAACCCTCGTAATATTCTTTAACCCGTCAATCGTCGTCTGCAAAACCTGATTTGAAATCATAAAAGTTCCCCCTGTTTATCTATACTGTGCCGTCTGACCCCTCTTTATCCGTGCCTCACAGGAAATCTTATGCCTGCGCGGCACTTTTTCTTATAATTTACATTCTAAGTCAACTCACCCGGAAAAGTAAAGACTATTTCCGAAAAAAATTCAGCATTTTTACTAAAATTCAGAGTTTGTTCACATGTTCGAAAAAGTCAAGCGTTTTTTTTCGTTTTCCGAAATATCAGCAGGATACACAAAATCAAAAAATGCAAGGAAAAAATAAATACAAAAAAATTTTCTTTTCAAAAAGTTATCCACATTGACATCAAACGAAAATACGGCGTTTTCGCGACTTATACACAGAGTTATTCACATTATCCACAGAAAAAGAGAGAAAAAAGCATCTTCCCCAAACCGTTTTCGGAACAAACGTTTTGTGATTTCTGCTAAAAAAGGAGGATCTGTACCGGACAGATACCGGATACAGAATCCTCCTTCCTGTGTCTTATATATCGATCAGGAGAAGATCCTTCTCACCGTAATAATGGACTTATGAGTTGCGCTCGAAATAATGATACCCTTACTCTCATTCGCCGCGTGAACCACCTGGCCGTTGCCTATATAAAGAGCTACATGTCCGTCATAGCAGATGATATCGCCCGGCTGTGCCTCGGAATAGCTCACCTCAGTTCCCACGCCGCGCAGCGCCGACGAGGAATGAGGCAGAGAAACGCCGAAATATGCATAAACGCTCATGATAAAACCGGAGCAGTCTGTTCCGTTTGTCAGGCTGGATCCGCCCCAGACATACGGATTTCCGACAAACTGTAGCGCATAGCTGACGACCGCGGTACCACCGGAAACCTCCTCCTGTGTTTTCGCGTAAAGAAAGGTTTCCTCCACCGTGACATAATCGGCCGAAACATAACCCTCACGGTCAGATACGAGGATATGTACCCACCCATCCGTATCTTCCGTTTCCTCAGCATCCGCCGCTCCGGTATCAGAATCCTCCGCAGCCTCAGTTTCCGCGGCATCGTCGATCACCTCGAGCTCTGTTCCCTCAGACACCAGCGTGAGCACGGACGAATCCAGAGACGCCCCGGAACGAACCCTCAGCGATGTCGTCTGAACCGTAGCCGTGCAGATCTTCGCGGATTCGATCAGCTCTGCGTCGCCGACGGTCAGATATTCCGTCCGCACATAGCCGGAAACAGAACCGGAGGTGATTTTATACCATCCGTTCTCCTCCCCTTCCACAACAGCCGCCGCGTGATTTTCCAGTCTCCCGACGATCTCACTGTCCTCCGAAGCCCCGCTTCGGATATTCACATAATCACTCACCTCGGCGATGCCGATATTCGCGTACTCCTGACCCCCGGTATCCCCGGCATTTTCCTCCTCAGCATCGGCCTCCGCCGTACTTTCCTCTTCCGCTGCGGCCTCCGCAGCTGCCTGAACATCCGACATCAATGAACCCCCGGCAGCACTCTGTGTCTCACCGACTGCCAGAGTAAGACTCCCGGTCAGGCCGGCTGCCTCTGATGTAAGAACGGATCCTGCCGCGTCCGCGGCAATCGCCGGGGACGCCCCCGTGCCGAAAACCATTGCTCCTGCCAGCAAACATGCCGCCAGTTTTATTCTGCGTTTCTTCATTTATGATCTCCTGTCGATTGAAAAACCCATATCCCTGAATATTGGATTTTCATTTCAAATTGTTACGCAATTGTTACATTTGTTACGACAGGGATTCTATCATAGTCCTGTTTTTTTGTCAAGTATTTCACAAAATTATAACATTTCCTACAGACCCGACTCCTCAGCCCCTTCCGGGGACTCTTCTTCCTCCGGGATTTCATCTTCTTCCGGGAATTTCTCTTCCTCTGAGGATTCCTCTTCCTCTGAGAGTTCCTCTTCCTCCGAAAACTCAGAAGATACCGTGCGCCTGTGCTGGCTGCAAATGGTTGTCGGCGCTGTGCCCTCCGCAAAATACTCGGTCACCACCGAGGTACACGAGGAGGAAGCCAGAAGCCCGGATGCGGTACAGATCCGGCACGTCTCAATCCCATACGGTTCGGCGAAACCGACGTCCTCCAGATCCTCATGGATCTCCGACATGGCTTTTCTCCAGAGCGTTTTTGTAAATGTGGTGGAGGAGAGCTCGGAATTATCATCAAATCCTCCCCAGACCGCACAGGTATAATACGGTGTATATCCCACAAACCACGACGCCCGGGAGGCGGTTGTCGTGCCGGTCTTCCCGGCAATGGACATACCGGAAAAAGCCGCCGCCCTGCCGGTACCGGAAGAAACCACGTCCTCCATGGCGGACGTAAGCAGGAAAGCGGTCGTCCTGCTGATCACGCGGTGTGATTTCCGCGTCTTATCGATGAGGACATTCCCGTCATAGTCCAGAATCTTCGTATATAAACGCGGTTCATTATAAATGCCCTCGTTGGCAATGGCCGCGTAAGCCGCCGTAAGCTCCAGATTCGTCACGCCGTTCGTAATGCCGCCCAGCGGCAGCGCCTCCACCTCATCCTCATCCGTCAGGGTGGTGATACCGAAATCAAGCGCCGACTGATAACATTCCGCGATGGTGACCTCACGGCTTGTCTTGATCGCGACCACATTCACGGAATCCTCAATAGCTTCACGTATTGTAACAGATCCTCTGTACCTGCCGTCGGCATTCTGCACGATTTTTCCGTTGGAATAGGTAATCTCCTCATCCACGACTGTGGTCGCCAGCGTAATGAGCCCCTGCTCCAGCGCGGGAGCATAGGTAGTAAGGATCTTAAAAGTAGAACCGGGCTGCATCGTTGTATCGGACGCGCGGTTCAGGGTCTTGCTCGCCGTCTTTTCTCCTCTCCCGCCGACCAGCGCCTTTACTTCACCGGTACTTTGATCAATGACCGTCATGGACGCCTGAGGCTGCGTCGTATAGGTGATACTCTCTCCCAGAACGGTTCCGCCCTCCAGAAGAAGCTCCTCCCGGTATTCGTCGATCACCGCCCGTGCCGCCGTTTCGCTGCTGAAATTCAATGAATCTGTATTTTTCGTCGATTTCAGCCAGGTAAGCATCGTCTGTTCGCTGTAGTTCTCCACCGTCCCATCCTCCCTCTCGATCGTCAGTGCATAAGAGAAGGAAACCATTTCGGAAATCTCATAATTTGAAGTATCGTTGATCACCTCATCGCAGATTTCCTGAATCTCGGGATCCTGTGTAGAATAGATCGTCAGCCCGCCGCTGTACAGCGCATTGTAAGCCTGCGTCTCCGTATAACCCAGCTCCGTCTGCAGATCCTCGATCACCTGCTCCGTCAGCGCGTCCACAAAATAGGACGTCACATTTGTCGTATCGCTCTCATAGGCGTCATTGGCCTCGCTGATCCTGGAATATACATCATCCGCGAGCGCCTCCTCATATTCATCCTGCGTAATATACCCCTGATCTCTCATATTCATTAAAACCTTTTCCCGTCGTTCGCTGTTATACTCCGGATGAGAGATCGGATTATATCTGGACGGATTCTGTGTGATCGCCGCGAGAACCGCGCACTCCGAAAGTGTCAGGTCTGAAACGTCTTTTCCGAAATACCGGTTTGCCGCTGACTGAACGCCGAGCGTATTCTGACCGAGGTTAATGGTATTCAGATAATTTTCCAGGATCCATTCCTTGGAAACCTCCCTCTCCAGCTCAAGCGCAAGGTACTGCTCCTGCAGCTTCCTCGTAATCTTGTCCATCATTGTCGCCTCAGAGGTCCAGTCCTCAAAAACATTATTTTTCAGCAGCTGCTGGGTGATCGTGCTGGCGCCCTCGCTGAGCGAGCCGGACAGAACGCCTGTGATACCCGCTCTCACAATACCCTTCAGATCGATGCCGTTGTGCTCATAAAAGCGCTCGTCCTCAATCGCCACAAACGCGTTCTGCAGATCCGTCGGGATCTCATCCATCTCCGCATAGACGCGATTGGAACCGCTCGAGACCAGCGAAGCCGTGACATTCCCATCCGCGTCATAAACCGTAGACATATATCCGACAGGCACGACATCCTCCGCGCTGATGTCCGGCGCGTCCGCCAGAATATCCAGTACATATCCGTAAGCGTAATATCCCCCATAGCAGGCGGCGCCGAGTCCTAAGATCAACGCGATCAGGAGAACCGTGGACTTGATCATATTGCGGATCCAGCGGCCGCGCGGTACAAGCATATTTTTTTTCTTTCGGACTGCCTTCCTTCCGTAATTCATATTTTCCCTCAGTACACACGAAACAAATTCTTAACTGTTCAGTTTCTTATTGTTTACTATTTTATCATGGATGTGGTACAATATCAAGAAACCGCTTTTCAGACAATTGCTGTTCCGGGCAGCCGGCAGGAGACAACTATGGGATATAAAACAGTCCACATCGGCGGACAGGGAGAGATCGAAGAGAAAAAATCACGCTTTATCGCCACCGTTCACCCCGTTTTTACCGAGGAAGAAGCGCTGGCTTTTCTGTCGGATATGCGAAAAAAATACTGGGACGCGCGTCACAACTGCTATGCCTACACGATTGGAAACCGTTCCGGGCTGCAGCGGTGCAGCGACGACGGCGAACCCGGAGGCACCGCGGGGCGGCCGATTTTAAGCGTACTGCAGAATGAGGATATTCACAACTGCATCATCGTGGTCACCCGCTATTTCGGCGGCACCCTTCTCGGGACCGGCGGGCTCGTCCGCGCTTATCAGGCTGCCGCACAGGCCGGCCTTGCCGCCAGCACGGTCATTGTCAGACAGACCGGACAGAAAATGACCATTCATACCGATTACAACCACGTCGGAAAGCTTCAGTTCCTCATTGCGAGTGAACACATTCCCACGCTTGACAGCCGCTACACCGATACCGTGGAGATCGACGTCATCGTGCCGGTTGAACGAGTGCAGGAGTTTTCAGACAAAATCACAGAGGCGACCGGCGCCCGGGCCGGGATCCGGTTCGGAGAGGTGGCGGAATTCGCGGAGTCGGACGGAGAAGTGATGATTTTCGAAGAGCTTTCGTAAAGATAACAGGAGAACAGACATGAAATTAGGAGAGAAACAAACTTTAACCGTTGTAAAACAGGTGAATTTCGGCATTTACCTCGCGGAGCATCCGGAGGACGAAACCCGCGTACTGCTTCCCGCAAAACAGGTACCTGACGGAATCAGCCTGCATGACCGCCTCACGGTCTTTCTTTACAAAGACTCGAAGGACAGACTGATCGCCACAACGAACGAGCCTCTTCTGACGGTCGGAGGCTTCGCGGTGCTCCGGGTCGCACAGGTGACCCGGATCGGCGCCTTTCTGGACTGGGGACTTGAAAAGGATCTGTTTCTTCCATATAAAGAGCAGCTCCGGAAGCTGCGCGAGGGCGATGAAATCCTCGTCACCCTGTATATCGACAAAAGCAACCGCCTCTGCGCAACCATGGAAGGACTTTATCACCTGCTTTCCACGGATTCCCCCTACCGAAAGGGAGACACCGTAAACGGACGTATCTATGAATTCAGCAAAAATTTCGGCACATTTGTAGCCGTGGACGATCAATACTCCGCTCTCATACCGACGCACGAGGACACTGCCGGCCACCAGATCGGCGATGTCATCCGGGCAACTGTCGCCAACGTAAAAGCGGATGGCAAGCTCGACCTCACCATCCGCGAAAAGGCTTATATTCAGATGAACAGCGACGCCGGTGCTGTGCTGCAGCTGATCGCAGCATACGGCGGCGTCCTGCCGTTTAACGACAAGGCCTCGCCGGAAACGATTCAACGGGAAGCTCACATGAGCAAGAACGCGTTCAAACGAGCTGTCGGCCATCTCTATAAAGAGCGTCGTATCGAGTTCACGGATCATGGGATCCGGCTGCTGCGATAATGCCGTTCCTAAAAGATTCTTCGAATCGCCACAACCGTGCGGTATGCGTAGTTATATGTAATCTTGATGCCCGAGGCTGCGCTGGCCGCGTGGACGATCGCGCCTCCTCCTATATAAATGGCAACATGACCCTCATAGCAGATGATATCACCCGGCTGCAGATCTGAGGCAGAAACCGCGTATCCAACAGATCTCAGAGAATAGGATGAGTGCGGCAGGGAAACGCCGAAATGCGCATATACCGCCTTCACAAATCCGGAGCAATCCGCTCCGTTCGTAAGACTCTCCCCGCCCCAGACGTAAGGATTGCCGACAAACTGAACTGCATAATCCGCAACAGCCTGTCCGGAACCGCTCGCCGTCGAGGTACTGCTGCTCGATGTACTACTCGAACTGCTGCTCGATGTGTTGCTCGAACTGCTGCTCGTCGTGCTGTTCGAGCTGCTGCTCGTCGTGCTGTTCGAGCTGCTGC
>JAJQDV010000060.1:17581-18843 GCA_021202015.1 Clostridiales bacterium
CTGCTGCTCGTCGTGCTGTTCGAGCTGCTGCTCGTCGTGCTGTTCGAGCTGCTGCTTGTCGTGCTGTTCGAACTGTTACTTGTCGTACCGCTCGTTGTGCTGTTCGAACTTTTACTCGTCGTACCGCTCGTTGTACTGTTCGAACTGCTGCCCGTTGTGCTGTTCGAACTGCTGTCGGAGGATGTACTCGCGGCTGCCGCCGCTTCCTGAGCGGCTGCCTGCTGTGCCGCAACCTCCTCCGCAATGATTTCATTCTGCTCTACGATCGTCGCCTTGTACTCAGCCGCCAGAACCTGAGCCTGAGCCAGCACCGAACTGAAATCATCCATCTCGGCGCTTTTTTCCGCGATCATCGTATCCAGAGAAGACTTCTGCGTCTCCATCTCAGCCTGCTGATCCTGCAGGGCGGCTTCCTCCTCCGAAACCTCCTCGATCAGCTCCTCTACTTCCGCGACCGTCTCCTCATACTCCTGCAAAAGAGATCTGTCATAACTGTATACCGAAGCAAACATCTGTACACGATTCAGAGCATCCGCAAAGCTGGTCGCTCCGAGAAGGGCATTGAAGAAAGAAATCTCACTGCCGTTTATGTACATATAACTGATCCGTTCCTTCATGGAGGCATACTGTTCCGCCTCCGTCTCCTCCGCATCCGCCAGATCGGCTGTCGCCTGTTCCAGTTCCGCCTGCTTCGAGGAGATCTCATCCTCGAGAATCGAGATGTTTGCGATCGTGGTGACCAGTTCAGAATCCAGAGCATCGATCTCCGTCTGGAGACTGCTCTGCTGACTCTCAATCTCCGAAATCTGATCGTTTACTGAATCCAGCCCCTCTTCCGCGGCTGCCTTTTCCGACTGTGCGTCGCTCAATGTGGTAGCCAGCGCCTGTGTACTCCCCGTCACAGCCAGACAGGCGGCTAACAGAACTGCTGCTGTCCGTTTCCTCAAACATCTGTTTTTCTTCATTACTTCTCCTTTGCAGATATGTGAACTATTTTCATTATATACACATTTCTGATTATATCAAGAGAATTTTCAAATAATTCACAAAAATTACTGCAATTTCGGGCGGGGCAAGCCCCGCCCGTTCAAAAAATCCTACTGCCACCTGCCCGCGTAAATCTCATCCGTCGAACTTCCGTAAACAACTGCCTGACCGGCCTCAGTGCTATCCAGGGCATCCTGGAAATAACAGATATTCTCACGGCGTACCGCCAGCGTATCATATCCGTCTCCGTCCCAGTCGCCGACCAGAACCTCATC
>JAJQDV010000060.1:18943-28125 GCA_021202015.1 Clostridiales bacterium
ATCCCGTCTCCATCCCAGTCGCCGATCAGAACCTCATCCATAGATTTCCCGTAGGACACGCTCCAGGATGCTATCTCGCTGTCAATGGTTTCCTGGAAATACCAGGTATTTCCGCGGCGCGCGCACAGGGTATCCGTAACCGTACTGTCGACATCGGCATCGCCCGTATCACTGTCATCCGTATTACCGTCGTCTGTATTGCCATCGTCCGTATTGCCGTCATCCGTATCGCCGGTACCGTCTGATTCATCCGATGAATCTGCCTGCGCGGCCATGCATTCGCTGATCCATTCAATAAAGCACTCGTCGCTGTCCGCGCCGGCACGCTCTGCCGTGGTATGCCCCTGCGCCCAATGCGTCGCGAATTCCACATCCTCTACGGTGCTGTCAACATCCGCGATATCCTCCATCAGCGCGAGATACAGGTTCATCTCTACCGTCAGGGATGTGTCGCTCTGCGTAATTCCCGTATTGATCCGCCAGTAGGATGCCGCAGTGGAAGTTCCGTATCCCTTGTAATCCTGGCAGAGATAGTACATCGGATTGTACATATTCTGGCGATACTGAGAGCTGTATCCCAAAACCGCATCCGTGGTATAGTTATCATAGTCGTCCTGATAATCCGACGCGTAGGACAGGATATCCAACTCGGACACGGAGCTGTCCGCCGCCGCATATTCCGCATAATTATCGGAAAGCAGCTCCGCGATCAGAGAATCAAAATGTGCCGCCCCGTTGGAACCCGTACCGAACACATAATTTTCCGCCTGAGTAGTATTCAGGTCATCAAAAGCGCCGACATCCTTTGATGCGGACTTGCTTCCGTAAAGGACAAAATCCTCCACGCTGCTGATACAGTACCAGTCCGCGTCCTCATCATAGGTAATCCAGGCCTCGTCCGTCCCGTAATTTTCATCCAGAGTCAGCAGATAAGTCGTCAGTGCGTCCGAAGAATCGGCAGCCGTCCCCACCGTCAGAGAATCATCATCGGATTCCGCGGTCAGCTGATTCGTGGCAAGGGAGGTAAATCCGCCGAAATCCGGCATGCTTCCGCTCCCGGGGCCTCCCGAACTGCTGCCGGAGCCGGAGGAACTGTAGGAGAAATTCCCATCCTCATCCGTATAGGAATCAATAAAATCGTTCAGTGAATATTCAATCTGTGACAACAGATACTCATAGTAGGTACCGGACGTCCAGATGCCGTCCCCCTCGTCGGTCAGAGTAAGCACGTTTCCATCCTCATCCTCCAGCGTCAGGCTGTTAATATACTTCGCAAACGCCTCTGAGAGATCATCGGAGAGCAGGCTGGTCCACGTGCTGTCCGCGCGCGTACCGCTTGACGAGTATTGCCCCATCATCCACTCATAAGCCGCGTCCGCATAGTCGAGACTGGTGATCGGGCACCAGCACATGGCTCCGCAGGTGGAGTCGCTGACGGTGCTTGTGTAGGTATCGGTATCCTCATCATAGGAAATTCCCGCCGCACCGATGGAATACAGGTAAGGATAATATAATTCGCTGTCGCCGGAAGCTCCCAGAACCGCACTCTGTGCGCCGCCGCCGCTGTGCCCAAAGCTGAATATGCTGTCCGTATCGCCCGGAAGGACCGATGCATTATAGCGATAATAACGGATCGCGGCTTTTAAGTCCGTCACGCCCCAGGGAGCGCCGCCGTCTGTGGTATCGCGTCCCCGACAGCCCGCATACAGATAGATGATTCCCTCATCAGTGTAGGTCGTTACACCGGAGGAAAATCCGGTAGGAGCCGCCTGCGCGGCATATCCGGCCGTATTGACAGGAATCACGATCGGCGCGGTCTCCGCTGTATAATCTCCCACCGCCGTGTCCGTAAAGCTGACGAAAGTATAGGTGCCGTTTCCGTTCGATGTCATATTCATATAGGACGCCGGCACATAGATTCCGAAAGATTCATAGGTTGTGTTATACGGATCCGTACAGTACACGACACCCGTCTGATAATATACGTCGGAGGATGAGTTATACAGCCACGCGGAAGAATCAAAATCGTCGACGCCGTCCGTATCTTCGTCATTATTACTGTCCGTATCTTCGTTGTTATCACTGTCCGTATCTTCGTCACCGTCACTGTCCGTATCACTGCCGCTGCCATCGGACTCATCACACTCAAATACGGAAGAAAGTTCATCCACACTGACGGATTTCCCGGTCTCATAAGTGTAATCATCCTCACTCACCGGCGTATAAACGGAAGTATCAATGCCCAGTTCCTCATAATCATATTCAAAATCCGGTTTTTCCGTCCCGATCGTCGGTACGGAATCATAGGACGACAGATCCTCCTCGCTGTAAGTTCCGGTCACCGTGATGGTATATGCACCGGTTCCGCTCACATACAGAGTTCCGTCTTCGGCCGCAACAGTCACTGTATTCCCGTCCGCGTCCACGATGGTTCCGCCGCCGGTATAGAGATCCACGACCTCGCTGTCGCCGGTCACGATCCATTCCGAAGTCGAATCCATGTAAACGGACGCCCCGCGGCTGCCATTGTCCTCACGGCACACAAGAGCAGTCTCCGCCACCGAGCCCTGTGTAAAATAACAATAGAGAAGACTGTAGGTATCATAGATGATGTCGCCGGCAATCTCCTGATCGACACAGTAGAGCACGCACTCGGAACCGTTCGCCCCGGCCGTTCCCCATCCTCTGGAATTCGTATTGCATGCACAGAGCAGGAAGGTTTCCATGCCGTCTGCATACTGCATCTCCACATCATACAGATTGATATAGCAGTATGTATTTGTCGTATAAAACATCTTCGCGTTTCCGCTGCTGCTGGTATTATTCGCCTTCAGAACGCCGCCCACCATTGTAAAAGAGCTGGTTCCGTCATCGGAATCCCCGGACTGGCTCTGATAGATCATAACATTGGAATTCTCATCGTCGTCCGACGCCTGATAGCATCCCTCCAGCCAGCAGTTGTAGATCCAGGCCGGATTGCGTCCCTCAAAGCAGACCGCCTGCGCGTTCTTTGCCACCAGCGTCGCGTTTGCCGCGGTAATATCGGCAACACAGTAAATAGCCGGCGAACCGGTCCCGACGGATCCGTTGGAAACATAAATCCCCTGATCGACCACCATGGTTCCGCTTCCCCGATCCGAACGAACCGCTGCGGAGGAGCCGCCCTCAGTCGTTACCTGAAGATTCAGCGCATAGAGCGTACCGCCGCCCGCCACCATAATACCTCCGGAAGAATTTGAAGCCGTCGTCACTGTTGAATCAGAAACGGAAACGATTCCTTCCCCGTAGGAAAAAATGCCGTTCGCTCCTCCGGCGCTCGTCGTCACCGTACTGTCTGTCACGGAAACCGTCGCCGCGGATGAAGTGCCGTAAACAAGAAGTCCGCTGTTGACGCCGTAAAAGCTGGTGTCGTCTCCGGAAGAATCACCGCCGGATTTCGTGATCGATACGTTGATCAGATCGGCGGTCACATCGTCGCCCGCGCGGACGGCCACCTCATCCGAGCTTGTCGAATCCTCAAAGACTACATCTTCATACGTGCCGCTCTCCAGCTCTGTTTTTGCGGAGGACAGGGTAAATCCGCTGCTGCTCCCGCCGCTGTCCCCGCCCGGAGAGCCGCCCGGCATATCCGCCGCATAGGAGGAAACGCAGAGACCCCATGCCAGCGCGCCCGCAAATCCGAATGACAGGATTCTCCTGAATGATTTTCTGTTTTTTCTTTTTTTAGACATTTTGCACTTTACCTCCAGTCGATTTTCTATAACCTGTAAATCTTTTATGCTCACCATCCTTTACACGACGATTTTAGCATATGGTATCAACAGAACATTGAAACTGCATTGAATCCGGGGACTGGTATCAGATTTCCTTTCGCGCGAGTGCGGGTCTGCCCTGTGGGTACATCCACAGCTGAGCGTTTTTTATCATATAGGAAGTTCGGAGAACTTTCCTATATGATAAGAAGGCTTCCGATACACGTCTGTGCATCAAAAGCCTTCTCTCATCTCCTGTAAATCTTATTGTAAACCGCTCTCCAGCAGTCTCTCCACACTCGCCAGCTTCACACAGGTAATAAATACGCTGCAGGCCTCGTCCAACTCCTCCATTGGGGGGAGCGTGGGCGCGATACGGATCACGGAATCCCGGGGATCCTTTTTATAAGGGAAGGGCGCGCCCGCGCCGGTCATCACAACGCCCGCCTCCTTTGCTTTCGCGATGATATTTTTCGCGCAGCCCTCATTGGCAAAACAGGTGATAAAATACCCGCCGCGCGGCTTCGTCCAGGATCCGACGCCCAGCCCGGAAAGCTCCTCCTCAAACCGCCGGGTCAGAAGCTCGAACTTCGGGCGGATCAGTTCGGCATGCTTTGCCATATGACGCGCGACGCCCTCCTGATCCTTCAGGAATTTCACATGGCGGAGCTGATTGATCTTATCAAAACCAATCGTCTGCACGGTCAGCTGCGTCAGGATATCCGCCTTATTCGTCGGACTGGTAGCCAGACCGGAAATGCCGGATCCGGAGAAGGTAACCTTCGAAGTCGAACAGAACTCGTATACCATATCCGGATTGCCCGCTTTCTCACACTCGGAAAGAATATCGAGAAGATGATCCTGCCGGTCCTCATAGAGGTGGTGCACACAGTATGCATTATCCCAGTAAATACGGAAATCCTCCGCCGCCGGCTTCAGACGCGCAAAACGGCGCACGGTCTCATCCGAGTAAGACGTTCCCATCGGATTGGAGTACTTCGGCACGCACCAGATTCCCTTGACGGAAGCGTCCGAGCTGACCAGCTCCTCCACCATATCCATATCCGGGCCGTCCTCGTACAGGGGCACATTGATCATCTCAATGCCGAAAAACTCCGTAATGGTAAAATGGCGGTCATATCCGGGTACCGGACAGAGAAACTTTACCTTATCCAGCTTACACCAGGGCGTATGGTCGAGAACCCCGTGGATCATGGAGCGGTTGATCGTATCGTACATGATATTCAGGCTGGCGTTTCCATAGACGATCACATTCTCCGGTTTCGTATCGATCATGCCCGCGATCAGCTCCTTCGCCTCATCGATGCCGTCCAGGACGCCGTAGTTTCTGATATCCGTGCCGAGACGGCTCTCCAGAACGCTGTCTGCGCGCAGCACGTCCATCATCGGCTGGGACAGGTCGAGCTGCTCTTTCGAGGGCTTTCCTCTGGACATATCCAGCTTCAGGCCAAGCGCACAGGTATCCCTGTACTGCTGCTCCAGCACCTGCTTCTCCCGTAATAATTCCTCTTTCGTCATCTGATCATATGCTTTCATGTGTTCCTCCTTTTTACGGATATGTATCCTGTAATACCGGGGCAGAAGGTCAGGCTTCCGATCCCCCGGCGCAATTTTGTCTGTTATATATGCTCTCCGCTGTTCTGCGCGGGTTCGCCGGACATTTCCCCGCAGTCTTCCGGATCTGTGATTTCACATCCTCCGCCACCCGTCTTCCCGATTCTGCGGAAGTACGCACGGATCTCCTTCTCATACCCGTTCTCCGTCGGTTCATAGAACCTCATATCCTTATAAGCGTCAGGCAGGTACTGCTGCTCCACATAATGATTCGGAAAATCATGGGCGTATTTGTAACCGATGCCGCGGCCGAGCTTCTGCGCCCCCTTATAGTGGCTGTCGCACAGATACGGCGGGATCGGCGCGGTCTTTGTACTGCGAACCACATCCAGCGCGCGGTCAACCGCCAGATAGGCCGCGTTGCTCTTTGGCGCACTCGCCACATAGGTCGCCGCCTGGGACAGGACGATCCTGGCCTCCGGCATCCCCAGCCGTTCCACTGCCTGCGCCGCGCTGACCGCGACCGTCAGAGCCATCGGATCCGCGTTCCCGACGTCCTCTGACGCACAGATCATAATACGCCTCGCGATAAAAGCTACGTCCTCGCCGGCGTGCAGCATCCTTGCCAGGTAATAGACCGCTGCGTCGGGATCGGACCCCCGCATGCTCTTGATAAACGCGGAAATCGTGTCGTAATGGCTGTCGCCGCCCTTATCGTACCGCACCTTCCGTTTCTGGATGCACTCCTCCGCCACCGCGAGGGTAATATGAATCAGGCCGTCCGCGCTTCTCTCCGTCGTAAGGATCCCCAGCTCGATGGCATTCAGCGCGTTTCTCGCGTCCCCGTTCGCCGCGTCCGCGAGAAAATCCAGCGCCTCCTCCTCGATCACCGCGCGGTAAGAACCCATCCCCTTCTCACGGTCGGAAACCGCGCGTCGGAGCAGGATCCGGATATCCTCTGTCTCCAGCGGCTTCAGCTCAAAAAGAATCGACCGGGAGATCAGCGCCCCGTTGACCTCAAAATACGGATTCTCCGTCGTAGCTCCGATCAGCGTGACCGTGCCGTCCTCGACAAACGGGAGCAGGTAATCCTGCTGCCCCTTATTAAAACGGTGAATCTCATCGATGAACAGGATCGTGCGCTTCTGATACATCCCCTGCAGCTGCTTCGCCTGCTCTACCACGGCCTCCATATCCTTTTTTCCGGCGGCCGTCGCGTTGATCTGCATAAACTCGGCGCTGGTCGTCTGCGCGATCACCTTCGCCAGTGTCGTCTTCCCCGTGCCGGGCGGACCATAGAAGATGACAGACTGCAGCCTGTCCGCACGGATGGCGCGGTAGAGCAGCCTGTCCTTTCCTATTATATGCTGCTGGCCTACCACCTCATCCAGAGAAGTCGGGCGGAGCCTGGAAGCCAGAGGGGCTTCTTTTTCCTTATTCTGTTCCCTCATGTATTCAAACAGGTCCATTTTTATAAGATACTCCAAACCGATAGCAAATACAAGTTTTTTTTCGGGCACTCAGAGAAAGGCCCCTGCAATCCATGAATGAATATTGAGAGAAAAACAACATGATTATTCCAAATTTAAGAAAAAAATGTGAAATATTGGATGAATCGCTGTACTTTACCATGATAAAATGTTAATATATTGTTGAGTTTTTTCAACATGCTGTGACGGGGCTTTTGCAGCACGATTTATAAAGTCGAATACACGGAGGTTTACGCAAAATGAACATTGCCTATAATCTGTCGGACATCGCGCTTTACTACAACGGCGGTCCCGATTACACACAGCACCTTAAGGATACCGGATGCAGCCGTTTTTACTTCGGCTCTTATTTCTGCGGAAAATACTGTATGCGCTCCATGAATTTCTTCATGCAGAGCCTTTCCGGATTTTTCAGGGAGAACAGTCTTTCCGTCTCGCTGGTGATCCCGCCGGCTCCCGGACCTGAGAACGAAATGCTGAAGCAGGGGATCCAGTCCTTCTTCGCTTACTGCGGAGACTGCGCGGATGAGCTGGTCGTGAACGATTACGCGACACTGCAGCTGGGCAGGCAGCTCCAGTCCTGGTATCGATTCCGCCTCACGGCCGGACGGCTCTTTTCAAAAAATTTCCGCGATCCCAGATATCCGGAGTTTGAGCAGGAGACATCGACCGCCTTTTTCCCGGAAATGCTGCGCGGAGAGGTGTCCGCGATTGAAGTGGATCTTACAGCCGCGCATCTGGATTTTTCAGAGATTGACGAGGATGTACAGATTCACGCCCATTACCCTTACGTCTATGTGACA
Organism: Clostridiales bacterium; assembly: GCA_021202015.1. Classification (GTDB taxonomy): domain Bacteria; phylum Bacillota; class Clostridia; order Lachnospirales; family Lachnospiraceae; genus Eubacterium_I. The sequence continues at coordinate 26,564 of JAJQDV010000060.1, forward strand.
GGAGGACAGAACTGCCAGTTCGCGGCTGCCGCGCACCCCGCGGGAGAACAGTTTATCGGAAGGCCCGGCTGCCATCTCTCCTGTATGAACGGATATATGGAAACTACCGCGGAGAACGCGGTATTCCTTCATCTGGGAAAGGGCCTGTACACAAAACATGACGGTCCCACCTCCTGGTCGAGAACGCCGGACCGCTTCCTCTACTGGCCCGCGGACGAGTTCCTGAAGAATTCTCAGGAGGAAACATCCGGAGGCATCGAATGAAGATACTGACGCCGTTTAACGATATCAAATATCTGGACCCGCTGCTGGAAGCCGGAGCCGACGAGTTTTATATGGGATTTTTCAGCGATGAATGGAAACAGCGTTTCGGCCGTTACAGCGATATCAACCGGCTGACCCTGTTCAAGGAGACCGCGAACCGGTACACGCTGGAAGACGTCGGGGAGATCACCCGGCAGGTACACGCGGCGGGAAAGCCGCTTTACATCACACTCAACGCTCCCGGCTACCACAGTGAGGAGCTTTCACAGATCACAGAATATATCCGGACGCTCGGAGAATACGGCGTCGACGGCGTCATCACCGGCATTCCGGAGCTGGCCGCTCCCATCCGCCGATGCGGCATGAAAGCCATCGCGAGTACGATGTGCGGGATTCAGAACGCGGATCTGGCAGCCTGGTACCGCGACGCAGGCATGGATCGGATCATTTTCCCGAGGGAACTCTCTACAAATGAGATGTATTCCATTATTCAATCCGTTCCGGAGCCGGAGTACGAAGCGTTCCTGATGCGGAACGGATGCCGGTATCAGGACGCGAACTGTCTCGGACTTCACGGCGGGGAACACGGAGCGCTCTGCTACAGCCTGCGCTTCGGAAAGACCGTCTGTCACGGCAGACCGGGCAGCGGAGATTTTTCCGCCCGCCTGGAACAGGCGCACGATACCTTCCGCCACGCATTCCATGAGTTCGCCTGCGGACAGTGCGCCATCTACAGGCTGAGCCAGATCGGCGTCGGCACATGTAAGATCGTGGGGCGGCTGGACGATCCCGACGAGATCCTGCGGGACGTCGCTCTCACGAAGAAGAACGTTGAGATCGCGAAACAGTGCCGCAGCGAGACGGAATACCTGTATTCCATGGTTCTGACCGGCGACCCCGTACAATACTGCCGCGGCGGTTTATCCTGCTATTATCCGGAGATACGCTGGTAACGTTATCGAGGGATGCACGCAACCAGGACATTCTTTTATTTTTTATTCATTATAAATGAAGCTTCCTTGCAGCATCGAGACAAGCATCAGACAGAAAGGAGATTTTTATGGCAGAAGAAGAAAAAAAAGTTGCAGAAGAAACTGTAAAATCCGAAGGCCAGCCTCCGGTACCGACCGATAAGCCGGCACACGGCGGCGGCGGTTACGGCGGCGGCAACTACGGCGGCAAGCCGGAAGGCGGCCCGAAGGGTCCCGGCGCAGGCGGCTACGGCGGCGGCAATTACGGCGGTAAGCCGGAAGGCGGCCCGAAGGGTCCCGGCGCAGGCGGCTACGGCGGCGGCAATT
>JAJQDV010000060.1:28225-72520 GCA_021202015.1 Clostridiales bacterium
AAGCCGGAAGGCGGCCCGAAGGGTCCCGGCGCAGGCGGCTACGGCGGCGGCAATTACGGCGGCAGACCGCAGGGTGGTCCCGGCGGCCCGCAGGGCGGTCCTCCGATGGGCGGTCCCGGTGCAGGCGGTTACGGCGGCAGGCCGCAGGGCGGTCCCGGCGCAGGCGGTTACGGCGGCGGCAACTACGGTGGTAAACCGCAGGGTGGTCCTCCGATGGGTGGTCCGCAGGGTGGCCCTCCGATGGGCGGTCCCCAGGGTATGCCTCCGATGGGTCCTCCCCCAATGGGCGGCCCCCAGGGTATGCCCCCAATGAATATGCCGGCCATGACATGGGTTCCGATCGTGATCTACGTGCCGGTTTCGACAGGCCAGCAGCCCCCGATGGGTGGCCCGCAGGGTATGCCTCCGATGGGTCCTCCTCCGATGGGCGGTCCCCAGGGTGGTCCTCCGATGGGCGGTCCCCAGGGTGGTCCTCCGATGGGCGGCCCCGGCGGCTACGGCGGCGGTCCGCAGGGCGGTCCTCCGATGGGCGGCCCCGGCGGCTACGGCGGTAAACCGCAGGGCGGTCCTCCGATGGGCGGTCCCGGCGGCTACGGCGGCAAACCGCAGGGTGGTCCTCAGGGACGCGATTCAAAGGATCAGCCTCCGAAGGGAAAACCTCCCGTTCCGCCGAAAGAAGGATGTGACAAGTAATATATGTTAAGAGGGAAAATCATTTTACTCGGCGTTTGCGCATGCACGCCCGCCTATCAGGCCGCGGACATTGTGATGGCTCTGCGGAATGAAGAGGCAGACGTAAAAGTGATTATGACAGAACATGCCACGAATTTCGTATCACCGCTGATACTGCAGTCTCTGTCTAAGAACCCTGTTCAGATCGATCAGTTCGCTCCGCCGGCTGTGTGGGACAAATCCTACCAGTCGTGGACAATGAGCGGCGATCTGCTTTTGCTCGCTCCCGCCTCTGCCGACATGATCGGCAAGGCGGCGAACGGCATTGCGGACGATCTGCTCTCCACAAATGTCCTCTCCTTTGAGGGACCGAAGCTGATTGCCATGAACATGAGTCCCATGCTTTACCGGAACGCGGCTGTACAGCGCAATGTCCGGCAGCTGGCAGACGACGGATACTATTTTATCGACAACGGCAATCCGAATAACCCTTCCGGCATACCGGATACGGGTCGGATTCTGGACGCTGTACTGCGTTGCATCTGAACGATTCGTTTCAAATAAGCATCCGGGATGCGGAATCACCGGCATACGATAAACATCGAGAAATCGTTTTTTATCAGAATAAAAAATAACGGAATGTAAAAAACCGCCACATCCATGATTCAGATCATGAATGCGACGGTTCCTTTTTTCTGTTTACAGACAAACCTCTACTTCACGCCTGCACGCAGCTGATCCCCTTCCACGTCAACGAGAATCGTATCACCCGCGCGCACCTGATCCGCCAGAATCAGTTTCGCTGAAAGCGTCTCCACATGTTTTTGCAGAAATCTCTTCAGGGGCCGTGCGCCGTACACGGGATCATACCCGTGATCAACAATAAACTGCTCCGCGGCCGGCGTCAGCTCCACTGAAACCTCGCGGTCTTTCAGACGTCCGTTCAGTTCATCCATCAGAAGATGAATGATGTTCCCGATATTATCCTTCGTCAGAGGCTTAAACAGAATAATTTCATCCAGGCGGTTCAGAAACTCCGGACGGAAATTCCCGCGCAGCTCGTTCATGACATGCTCCTCCGCCTCCGGGCTGATCGCTCCGTTTTCATCGATGCCCTCCAGCAGATAAGCGGAACCCAGGTTCGACGTCATGATAATGATCGTATTCTTAAAATCCACGGTCCTTCCCTGGGAATCCGTGATCCGACCGTCGTCCAGTACCTGGAGCAGCACATTGAACACATCCGGATGTGCCTTCTCCACCTCATCAAAAAGCACGACAGAATACGGCTTCCTGCGGACGGCCTCGGTAAGCTGCCCGCCCTCGTCATAGCCCACATATCCGGGAGGCGCTCCGATCAGCCTGGACACCGAATATTTCTCCATGTACTCGCTCATGTCCAGGCGAACCATATTCGTTTCCGAATCAAAGAGACTGGCCGCCAGCGCCTTCGCAAGCTCCGTCTTGCCCACGCCGGTAGGACCGAGAAACAGGAAGGAGCCGATGGGTTTATCCGGATCCTTGATGCCGGCTTTTGAACGGATGATTGCCTCCGTCACCTTCGTCACACCCTCATCCTGTCCGACGACCCTCTTATGCAGCTCATCATCCAGATGAAGCGTCTTATTCCGTTCGCTCTCGGTCAGCTTCGCCACCGGAATCCCGGTCCAGCGGGAGATGATCTTCGCGATCTCATCCTCGCTGACGTTCTCATGCACGAGGGACATATCCCTGTTTTTGACCAGCTCCTCCTCCTGCGCCAGCTGTTTCTCAAGCTCCGGCTTTCTGCCGTACTGCAGCTCCGCCAGTTTATCCAGATTATAATTCTGCTCCGCGAGCTGAATCTCCTTATTCAAAGCCTCCAGCTCCTCGCGCAGCTTCTGTACGCGCTCCACGGCTTTCTTTTCATTGTCCCACTGTGCTTTCCGGCTCTGAAACTCACTGCGCAGCTCCGCCAGTTCCTTCTGCAGACTCTCCAGACGATCCCGGCTCAGACTGTCCTCCTCTTTTTTCAGGGCGGTCTCCTCGATCTCCAGCTGCATCACACGGCGGTTCATTTCATCCAGCTCCGTCGGCAGGGAATCGAGCTCCGTCTTGATCAGAGCACAGGCCTCGTCCACCAGATCAATGGCTTTATCCGGCAGAAATCGGTCGGAAATATAGCGGTTCGAGAGGGTCGCGGCGGAGACCAGCGCACTGTCTGTGATCTTTACGCCGTGAAAAACCTCATACCGCTCCTTCAGGCCGCGGAGGATGGAAATGGTATCCTCCACGGTCGGCTCATCTACCATGACCGGCTGAAAACGGCGTTCCAGCGCGGCATCCTTCTCAATATATTCTCTGTACTCATCCAGCGTCGTGGCTCCGATACAATGCAGTTCTCCGCGCGCCAGCATCGGCTTTAACATATTGCCGGCGTCCATGGCGCCGTCCGTTTTCCCTGCGCCGACGATCGTGTGCAGTTCATCGATAAACAGAATGATCTGTCCCTCGCTCGCCTTCACCTCGTCCAGAACCGCCTTTAAGCGTTCCTCAAACTCCCCCCGGTATTTCGCACCGGCCAGCAGGGCGCTCATATCCAGGGCAAAAAGCTTTTTCTCCTTTAGTCCCTCCGGCACATCGCCGCGGACGATCCGCTGCGCCAGCCCTTCCACCGCGGCAGTCTTGCCGACGCCGGGCTCGCCGATCAGAACCGGGTTGTTTTTCGTCTTTCTGGAGAGAATGCGGATGACATTCCGGATCTCACTGTCCCGGCCGATGACCGGATCAAGCTTCTGATCACGGGCGCGCTCTACCATATCGTATCCGTATTTTTCAAGCGTGTCATAGGTCGCCTCGGGATTATCTGAGGTGACGCGCTGGTTGCCGCGCACCGTGGAAAGCGCCTGTAAAAACCGCTCCCGCGTAATGCCGTACTCTTTAAAAATCTCCTTCATCGCAGGGTTCGGATATCGGATCATGCTCAGGAAAAGGTGCTCCACGGACACATACTCGTCGCCCATCTGCTTCGCCTCGTCCTCGGCGGAAATCAGCACCTTGTTCAGCATCTGACCGATATGCACCTGTCCGCCGGATACCTTCACCCTTTTCGCCAGATGCCGCTCTGCATTATCGGTAAAATACTCCCGGTTGATCTCCATCTTTTCGATCAGTTTCCCGATCAGCCCGTCCTGCTGCCGGAGCAGCGCCATAAGCAGATGCTCCTGTTCGATCTCCTGATTGCCGTATTCATAGGCCAGTTTCTCACAGTCCTGGATCGCCTCCACGGACTTCTGTGTAAATTTCTGAATGTTCATAACGCTCCTCCTCTCATAAATTCTTAACAGTTCCTTCGTTATATAACCTGTGTTACATTATCTGTGTAACATCTTACAGGACAGTTATAACACAGTTTTTAGCACTCGTCAAGTAAGAGTGCTGATAATTTTGCTTTTTGTTTGTTTTTTCGATCGGCCACCTGTCAGGAAGTCCATATTATGAGAACCTGCTTCGCAGAACCTCATAATCATATGTTATATTCCCTCGCAGACGGGTTCATTCAGGAATTCAATCCCCATCATCGTCAACCCGTGAGCAGGAGCCGTCGGTCCGGCCGCCTCACGGTCTTTTGCCTCCAGAATCCGCGTCATATCCTCCGGGTCCAGGCGCCCCGTTCCCACCTGAAGGAGGGTTCCGGCAATAATCCTAACCATATTATATAGAAAACCGCTGCCGCAGACGCGGATCGTAATCAGTTCTCCGTTCCGCACAACCTCACAGGAAAAAACTGTTCTCACCGTGCTTTTCGCCGACGAACCGACCGAACAAAAGCTTTTAAAATCATGCGTACCTTCCAGAAGGCCGGCTGCCTTCTGCATTTTTTCCATATCCAGCGGATAATGAAAAAAATACGTATCCAGCCTCCTTGAAGGCAGGGGAAACGTGCGGTTCAGAATCCGATATTCATAGGTTTTTTTGCTGTCGCAATGCCGCGGATGCCAGCTTCCCGGCACTTCACGGGATTCCTGCACGACAATATCCTCCGGCAGATATTGATTCACCGCAAAGGATATTTTCTCCGGCGGAATGCAGGTGTTCGTATCAAAAACCGCCACATTTCCCAGAGAATGCACGCCGGAATCCGTCCGGCTGGCTCCGATCACCCGGATCCGTTCTCCCAGAAGATCCGAAAGCGCGCGATTCAGCACTTCTTCTATCGTTATTCCGTTTGGCTGCAGCTGCCAGCCGCGGTAGTTCGTTCCATCATAGGCCACCACAAGCCTGATTCTTTTCACAGACATACCTTTGACACCTCCGGGCCGACAAAGTTATGGGGTCAGCCCCCGGTAAATTTTTATAAACTTTATTAAATTTTTATAAATTTATCGAGAACATGTTTACACAAAAAATGCGTACAAGGATCACAGCCGCCAGAAAAGCCAACACAACGGCGTACGCCAGATAATCCCGCCGCTCATACTGAAGAGGCTTCATCTTCGTGCGTCCTTCTCCGCCGCGGTAACAGCGCGCTTCCATGGCCAGCGAAAGATCGTTCGCCCGCCGGAAAGCGGAGACAAACAGGGGCACCAGAATCGGGATGAGGCTTTTCGCCTTTTGCAGCAATCCGCCTTCGTCAAAGTCCGCGCCGCGCGCCATCTGCGCCTTTTTGATTTTGTCCGCCTCCTCTGCGAGAATCGGAATAAAGCGAAGCGCAATGGACATCATCATGGCGATCTCATGAACCGGGATCCCAATCCGGGTCAATATGCGCAGTCCCTCCTCCATACCGTCCGTCAGCTTGTTCGGCGATGTTGTCAGCGTCATCACGGAAGCGCCGACCACGAGAAAAATCAGGCGAAGAGAATAATAGATCGTATTGTGAATCCCCGTCTCCGTAATGGAAAGAATCCCTCTTTGAAAAACAACATCCTCGCTCTGCGTAAAAAACAGGTTGCAGACAGCAGTGATCACGATCAGCACCCAGATCGCCCTTACCCCTTTGCACATAAATCCAAAAGGAACCTTCGACAGCGCGATCATCCAGATCAGAAACGCGGTCACCAGAATCCAGCCGGCTATGTTATTTACCAGAAACAGCGCTACAATATATAATATGGTGGAAAACAGCTTCACCCGCGGATCCATCCTGTGGATCACGGAATCCGCCGGGTAAAACTGTCCGAGTGTAATATCCTTTAACATATTTTTCTGATTTCTTTCTTCGCTTCTTCCAGGGTGGTTGCCGAAACATCCACCGGATATCCGGATTCCCGGAGTTCCGCCAGCAGGTAGGTCACCTGCGGCACAGCCAGGGATGCCTCCTCCAGCTCACGGATATGCGTAAACACCTCCGCGGGCGCTCCGTCCAGCATAATACCTCCACGATCCATGACTACAATGCGCTCCGCATAATCCGCCATATCCTCCATGCTGTGAGAAACCGTCAGTACGGTCATATGAAGTCTGTCATGAAGACCGCGGATCAGAGCGAAAAGTTCATCTCTTCCCTCGGGGTCCAGACCGGCCGTCGGTTCATCCAGGATCAGAACGTCCGGTTCCATGGCGATCACGCCTGCAATGGCAGCGCGCCGCTTTTGCCCGCCGGACAGTTCAAAGGGAGACATCTCCCAGCAGGATTCCTCCAGCTGCACCTGACGCAGGGCGGCACGCGCCTTCTCCATGGCAGCCGCCTCGTCCAGACCCTGGTTTTTCGGGCCGAACGCCACATCCCTTACGACTGTCGTCTCAAACAGCTGATATTCCGGATACTGAAACACCAGCCCTACCTTCCCGCGCAGTGCGCGCATGGAAAAACCGGGGTCGCTGATATCCCGGCCCTCGAAATATATATGTCCCTCCTTTGTCCGGAGTAGCCCGTTGAACAGCTGTATCATCGTGGATTTCCCGGAACCGGTGTGACCGATGATGCCGATAAAATCGCCGTCATATACCGTAAGGTTTATATCCTTCAGTGCCTGACGCTCATAGGCGGTTCCCGCACCGTAAACATAAGAAACTCCCTCAAGACGCAGCTTCTCTTTTTTCTGCTGTCCTCCCGCAAATGTCCGCTCAATTTCCCGGGAATCCCTGCTGTATTTCTTCCGGTCTCCCGCATCCGCTGTATGTTCTCCGCCGTCCGCCTGCCCGCGCAACGCCTCCAACAGCTGCTTTCGGTTCAGAATGCCGTCCGGCAACGGACAGCCCTCCTGCTTCAGTTCCCAGGCGAGCCGCGTTATCTGCGGCACATCCAGACCATAATGCTTCAGCTCGTCTACCCGGAAAAAAATATCCCGCGGGGCTCCCCGCATCACGACTTTCCCCCGATCCAGCACAAAAATATAATCCGCGTCCGCGGCCTCCTCCATATAATGCGTGATCAGAATGACCGTCACCCCCTCCTCACGGTTGAGGCAATGCGCAGTCTTAAGGACTTCACGCCGGCCGCTCGGATCCAGCATGGCAGTCGGCTCATCCATAATGATGCACTTCGGACGCATGGCGACTACCCCGGCCACCGCGACACGCTGTTTCTGTCCGCCGGAAAGCTTATTCGGAGAGTGATGCCGATAATCCGTCATTCCCACGGTTTCCAAACTCTCATCCACGCGGGAAATGATCTCATCCGTAGGGACGCCCAGATTCTCCGGGCCGAAAGCCACATCCTCCTCGACGACCCCGGCGACAATCTGATTGTCCGGATTCTGAAAGATCATACCGGCTGCCTGACGGATATTCCAGATCTCCTCCTCATCCTCCACGTTCTTCCCGTCCACGATCAGCGTCCCCTCCGCAGGGGAGAGAAGTACATTCAGGTGCTTCGCGAACGTCGATTTCCCGGAACCGTTGTGTCCGAGAACCGCGATAAACTGCCCCGGCTCCACCTCCAGATCGACCCCGTCCAGCGCCGGGATCTCCCCGACGACCTGTCCCTCCTCATCTCTTTTTAAAAAACGATGCTTTAAATTCTCAGCTGTTATAAATGCCATATTTTCTCCCAGACGATTTCCGGCGTTTCATCCCACTCCGGTATGGTTCCCGAAATTATTCCGCAGTTACTGATATTCACAGATGTCGGCACGACGCATCAGCAGCCCATGAACATTTTGTAAGATGTCCCGTCAGCTGCATTCCGGCAAAATGATTCTGCCGCAGCGCCTCATACAACACAATGGAAACAGAATTTGCCAGATTCAGGGAACGGGTCTCACCCAACATCGGGATCCGCACACAGCGGTCGCGATGCTGCGCCAGCAGTTCCTCCGGAATCCCTGCGCTTTCCCTGCCGAACATCAGGTAACAATTCTCTTCATAGGAAACCTCCGTGTATACCCGCTGTCCCTTTGTCGTTGCCATATAAATCTTCGCGCCCGGATTCTTCTGAAGAAAGTCATCGTAATTGATATATGCAGAAACATCCAGATCCTGCCAGTAATCCATGCCGGCCCGCTTCAGCGCCTTCTCTGTCAGCCGGAACCCCAGCGGTTCGATCAGATGCAGACGCGTGCCTGTCGCCACGCAGGTTCTCCCGATATTTCCGGTATTTGACGGTATCTCCGGCTCATAGAGAACAACATTCAGATTCGCCATAATTTATATCCTGTCTATCTGCACCCAGTCGCACAGATCACCTTCGCACGCACAGCTTCCTGACAAACAAAACAGTCATTCCCGTTCCATACCGGGCAACACTTCACGATTCTTCTTCCGCGCGCAATTTTCTAATGAAACGCTCCAGTCGCTCCAGCGCTTCCTTCAGAGCATCCAGGGAATATGCGTAGGAGATTCGCAGGAATCCTTCTCCGCAGGCGCCGAACGCCGTACCCGGAACGACCGCCACCTTTTCCTCCTCGAGAAAACGCAGGGCAAACTCCTCTGACGTCATCCCGAACTCCCGAATATCCGGAAAAATATAAAAGGCGCCGAACGGTTCAAAACAATCGAGCCCCATCTCGCGGAACCGGTGCACCAGATAACGCCTCCTGCCATTATAGGCGTCCCGCATCATCTCGACATCCTCGTCCCCGTTTTTTAAGGCCTCCACCGCCGCGTACTGGCTGGTCGTCGGCGCACACATAATGGCAAACTGATGGATTTTGAGCATCTCCCGCAGGATTACCTCCGGTCCGCAGGCATAGCCCAAGCGCCAGCCGGTCATGGCAAATGCCTTGGAAAAACCGTTGATATAGATCGTGCGGTCGCGCATTCCCGGCATGGAGGCAATCGATACATGTCCCTCATCCGTATAAGTAAGCTCCGCGTAAATTTCATCTGTAAGCACATAGAGATCATTCTCAATGATCACATCCAGGATGCTCTCCAGATCCTTTCTCTCCATGACCGCCCCGGTCGGATTGTTCGGAAAGGGAAGCACCAGGATCTTTGTCCGCGGCGTAACCGCCGCGACCAGCTCCTCCCGGGTCAGTCGAAACTGGTTCTCCGCCCTGAGTTCGATCGGCACCGGAACACCGCCGGCCAGCTTCGCGCAGGGCAGATAGGAAACATAGCTCGGCTGAGGGATCAGCACCTCATCCCCCGGATCCAGCATGGCGCGAAACGCCAGGTCGATGGCCTCGCTCCCGCCCACGGTGACCAATGTCTCCGTATCATAATGATAACGCAGGCCGTACTTTCGCTCCAGATACTTCGTGATCTCAATCTTCAGTTCCTTCAGACCGGCGTTCGATGTATAGAAAGTCTTTCCCTTCTCCAGGGAATAGATCCCCTCGTCGCGGATGTGCCACGGCGTGTCAAAATCGGGTTCACCCACGCCGAGAGAAATAGCGTCCTTCATCTCGCTGACAATATCAAAAAACTTTCGGATCCCGGATGGCTCAATCTCTGTAATGACTTTTGATATCGGATTTCTCATGGCGTCATCAGCATCCTTTCGTCTTTGATCTTCATCTCCATAATCGTGCCGTGATCCTTGTATTTCTTAAGGATAAAATTCGTCCTCGTACTCAGGACGGAATCCAGCATGGCCAGCTTGTCAGAGACAAACTGAGAGGCTTCGCGGAGCGTCTTTTCCTCGATCGTAACGAGCAGATCATAGCTGCCGGAAATCAGGTAAACGGCATTCACCTCCGGATACTTGTAAATGCGCTCCGCAATCTCATCAAATCCGCGTCCCCTCTGCGGCGTCGCGCTGACCTCGATCAGCGCCGTCACCTTCTCGATGGATGTCTTGTCCCAGTTGATCAGCGTATGATACCCGCAGATCACATGTTCCTCCTCCATCGCCTTCAGTTCATTCGCCACATCGATCTCCTCCTCGCCGAGGATGACCGCCAGCTCACTGATGGAAATGCGGCTGTTCTTCTCAATAAATGCCAGAATCTTCTCTCTCATTCGAACTCTCCTTCCCATATTGTACCGTTGCAGCCTGCAACAATCCGCGGGCTGCAACAATACACAAGCCAAAACCATAAAATCACCGGGGAATCATCATCCTCCGAATCTCATCCTGTCCCGGACGTTCCAGAAAACGCCGCTCACCGGCATTCAGAATGACCCGGTCATTCCCGGACACGGCTTTTCCGATCACCGCGGCGTGAATTCCCTTCGCCTCAAGACAGCGCACCAGCGAATTTCCGTCCCGCGCTGCGATCAGTAAACTGCCGCCTGCGACCAGCTGATACGGATTGATATCGAAAAAATTGCAGATCTCCACCGTTTCCTGCCGGATCGGGATTTTCTTCAGATCAATCTCCAGACCAACGCCGGCACTCTCCGCGAACTCCCAGAGAGCGCCGAATATGCCTCCCTCCGAGATATCATGCATCGCCGAAACACCCCTCACTGCCCGCGCCTCAGGAAGAACCGACAGGAAACAATCAAACCCTGCCGCCTCCTCCACCAAATACGCAGGAAAGCGTTCCAGCAATTTCGTCCTTTTCAAACGCGCAAGCCGGGAGGTTCCCTCCAGCGCGATCCATTTTGTAACTACAATATCATCATCGGGCCGTGCACCGCCGGAAACAATGCGGCGGTCCTCGCTTACCTTCCCGATTCCGGCTATAGAGATCACGGGACAGTTTACTGCATCCGTCACCTCTGTATGCCCGCCGAGTATCTCTACTCCCAGTGCTGCACACTCCGCATCAATGCACTGCACCATCTCCCGCAGATCCGCCTCTTCCGGATCCGCCGGAAGCAATGCCGTCAGCAGCAATCCGACCGGCTCGGCTCCCGCACAGGCGAGATCATTGCACACGGCGTGAACCACACGCTTCGCGTCCGCACGGTCTGTCCATATTACCGGATCCGCGCTGAATACGGCAGTCTCCCCCTCTGCCAGCCGGATCGCGGCACAGTCGGCGCCGATGCCCGGCTCTGTCAGTACATCCTCCCGCCCGGTATGAAGCTGCCGGAGCACCGACCTTTTCAGAACATTTTCAGGAAGCTTTCCCTGTTTCATCTGTCATCTCCTCAACCCCCGGCAAAAAACCATCCTGCCCGAAGACCCCGGTCACGCGGATTACCGGCGCGCCGTCCGCTATTGCTGTGTGTCAGCTGTCGCCTCCGTGCCGGCCGACTCATCCTCCGCGGATGTCGTATCCTCCGCATCCGACGTTCCGTCGTCTGTCGTCTCCTCCGTGGTCTCCTCCGTCGCCTCTTCCTCTGCCTCCGCTTCCGCCGCGGCCTGCAGCGCCGCATCGTTCCATTGAGCTGCAGCAGCCTGTATCGTCGCCAGATCGCCGGTCGCAATCGCGGCATTCATCGCCGCCGTCGCCTCCGCGCTGCTCGAAGCCGTGCCGACCTCATAAATCGTCGGCGACATCTGGTAAGTTGTATTATTGAATATCTCGCGGCTCTCCTCCACGCCATCGACCGTCACGATCTTCCACAGACGGGCTGTATAGCCGGTATGCGAACTCTGTACCTTCGTAATGGAACCGATCGCTGCGCTCGAAGCACGGTACTGCACGGTCGCCTCCGTCGTACCGGTCGTCTCACTTTCAAAGGTAACCTCCCGGTTTGAAGCCCGGGTCTCCTCTCCGTAAACCGTAAAACGAATCGTAGAACCGTCCGCCGCTCCTTCTATATAGATCGGAGCATCCGTATTATTCACAAACTTCAGATCCTTGTAGGTACCGGCGATTGCCGCGTCCGCGGACGGATCCACATAAGAGACAATCATGGAATGCCCGTACCGCTCCGTAATTTCCAGCTCCGCCCGGATCACGGCGTTATAAAGCGTCGTGGATACCTGACAGATCCCGCCGCCGTAGGTTTCCACCGTCGTTCCGTTCTCATAGGAACCGGCCAGCGCGTAACCGTTCTCCTCGGAAAACGGACTGACCGCCTCGTAAACAGAAAAGGTTTCCCCCGGATAGACCACGCTTCCGTTGATCTTTTCGGCTCCGTTCGCCACATTCGTCTTTCGTCCGCTGGCGGAGGAGGAATAATTCGTACTGTAGGTGCCCAGCACATCCTGAACCTTCTGCAGCTCCTCCTCTGTCCCCTGCGGCTCTGTCACCGTCACGATCATCTCAATCTCAGCGTCCTCCTGCCAGCCGTCCGAGAAATAATCCGCGATCACGACAACAGACTCCGCAACATCCACCTCCAGGCCGTTCTGTCCCTCTATGATGACAAACTCCCCATTCTCCCGGGTCAGGCCGTAATCGACCGCCTCCTGATTCAGTTCGGAAGCATTCGCCTCAAGGAACTCCGTGATCTTTTCCTCATCCGCCGTAAGCGTCAGCGGCAGCACCCTGTCCTCATTCTCCAGATCCTTCTGTTCCTTATACCTGCTGATCAGATTCCCGGTCTTCCCGTACTGCAGAGCGTCCCGGATCGTAGCTTCGACATCCTCTGTAAAACCAAGCTCCTCCAGCGTGGTCTCCAGCGAATTCTCCTCCGCCGTGAGCGTAACCGTTTCCTGAGAGATCGACTCCACATAATCAGCGATCTCGTCCTCCGCCTCATCGACCGTCATCCCTCCGACAGACACACTGCCGATATAGATTCCCTCCGGTATCGTATCCGTGTCCGTATTCGCCGCCCGCGCACCGGTCACGCCAAATCCGGCGGCGACAACAACAGCCGCGGAAATGACCGGCAGCATTCTTACCCATTTTCTCATAATCATACGCCTTTCCATCAGAAACAGCCGCAAAATAATATGTGCGGATTTCTGAATGTATTTTTATTATGCGACTGTCCCTCAGCCTCAGATCGTTGAGGCAAGCAGCATAGACAAAACCAGTGCCGCGATAATCAGGATCGCGATCACCGCCGTGATCACCCTGCGTCTTTTTGTGTTTTTATACATGCCAGTCATCCTCCTGCATTGAAATTCATCCCTGTCATTCAACAGTTTCCTGCTTCGGCTCAGAATCGGGCTCAGCAATGCTTCCCGGAGCCTGAACATATACATTCTATGCCAAAACACAAAATGATTCAAGCCCGGTTTTCGCATTTTGTGTACGACCCATGGAACTATTATCTTCACAGGCCGGCCTGTGAAAAGTAACTGTCGAAACCGCTCCCGGTCACGCATCCAGATCACGCAGCACATTTTTCAGCTCGATCATCCGGTCGCGGTAATCGGCAGCCGCTTCGAAATTCAGTTCTGCCGCGGCTTTTTCCATCTTTTTTGTGATATCCTTCACCAGTTTTTCCAGCTCCTTTTTGCTCATGGACTCCGGATCCACGGCAAACTCCAGCTCTTCCTTCGCCACCTTCTTTGAAATGCTGATCAGGTCGCGAACCGACTTCTGTATCGTCTGCGGCGTGATGCCGTGAGCCTCGTTGTACGCCTGCTGGAGTTTTCGCCGACGTTCCGTCTCTTCAATCGCCGCGCGCATGGAATCCGTCACCGTATCGGCGTACATGATCACATGCCCGTCGCTGTTGCGGGCCGCCCGCCCGATCGTCTGAATCAGAGAAGTCTCAGAGCGGAGAAAGCCCTCCTTGTCCGCGTCCAGAATCGCAACCAGCGTGATCTCCGGAATGTCCAGACCCTCTCGCAGCAGGTTGATGCCTACCAGAACATCAAAAACATCCAGCCGAAGGTCGCGGATGATTTCCGCACGCTCCAACGTGTCAATATCGGAATGGAGATACTTCACACGGATGCCGACCTCCTTCATATAATCCGTCAGATCCTCCGCCATCCGTTTGGTCAGTGTCGTAATCAGGATTTTATGTCCGTCGGCGGTCTCTTTATTCACTTCGGCGATCAGATCATCGATCTGTCCCTCCACCGGACGCACATCAATCCGCGGATCGAGCAGTCCGGTCGGCCGGATAATCTGTTCCGTCCGCAGCAGTTCATGCTCCTCCTCGTAGACATTCGGCGTCGCGGAGACAAAGAGCATCTGGTCAATATGGCTCTCAAACTCCTCAAAATTCAGCGGACGGTTGTCCAGTGCCGAGGGCAGACGAAAGCCGTAATTCACGAGCGTCGTCTTTCTGGAGCGATCTCCCGCGTACATCCCCCGCACCTGCGGGATCGTAATGTGCGACTCATCCACAATGATCAGAAACTCCTCCGGGAAATAATCCAGCAGCGTATAAGGCGGGACGCCCGGCGCCAGCCCGGACAGATGACGGGAATAATTCTCGATTCCGCTGCAGAATCCGGTCTCCCGCAGCATCTCCACATCAAAATTCGTCCGCTCCGAGATGCGCTGCGCCTCGATCAGTTTGTCCTCGCCCTTAAAATACCGGACGCGCTCTTCCATCTCCCTCTCGATCTCCACCGCGGCCCGGTTGATCTTCTCCTGCGGCACTACATAATGCGAGGCAGGAAAAATCGCGCAGTGCTCCAGCTGCGCTTTGATCTCGCCGGTCACGATATCAATCTGCGTGATCCGGTCGATCTCGTCGCCGAAAAACTCCACCCGGACCGCGGTTTCCCCGTAATCCGCCGGGAATACTTCGAGCGTATCGCCGCGGACGCGGAACGTGCCGCGGTGAAAATCCATGTCATTCCGGTCATACTGCATGTCGATCAGCTGCCGGATCACCTCGTCCCGATCCTTCACCATGCCGGGGCGCAGGGAAACAATCATGTTCTGATAATCATCCGGACTGCCGATGCCGTAAATGCAGGACACCGAAGCCACGATGATCACATCCTGCCGCTCAGACAGGGCAGCCGTGGCGGAAAGGCGGAGCTTATCGATCTCGTCATTAACGGAGGAATCCTTCGCGATATAGGTATCCGTGGAGGGAACGTAGGCCTCCGGCTGATAATAATCGTAGTAGGACACAAAATATTCGACTGCGTTTTCAGGGAAATATTCCTTCATCTCGCCGTATAATTGTGCCGCGAGGGTTTTATTATGCGAAATTACCAAAGTCGGCTTCTGGAGGGCTTCGATGACGTTCGCCATCGTGAAGGTCTTTCCGGAACCCGTAACCCCAAGCAAAGTCTGGAATTGGTTGCCTGCTTTGAAGCCTTTGACAAGATCCGCTATGGCCTGCGGCTGATCGCCGGTGGGCTCGTATGGCTTGTGCAATTTGAACAACCTCACTGTGTTTTCACCTCCCAGGTGACCCTAATGAAAGTCACCTAAACCCGATTTTCAAAACGCCGCCATTCCTTGTAATATAAGGCAAAACAGGCATTACTGAAAGTCACCTGATATCATGACTGCACCAGTTATGTGGAGTTCCACATAATACGAAAGTAAGTACAGGGTGCTCCAAATGTTATGTTTACAGGCGTGATGCCGAATTCGGAAAAGACGCTTCCGTTGTCAAAAAGACAGCCTTTTAAAACTTTAATATGCATTTTCACCCTCCGTCTCTGCTGTTTACATATGGAACCGCCTGCCGCACTTCGGACAATACTCGAAATCCTCTGTCGTCTCAAAACCACAGTAACTGCACCGTTCGTAACGGGAGCCTGCCTGTCCATAATACTGCCCGCCTCTTCCGGCCGGTCTTAAATTCGCCGGTGTAATTTCTATTCGCTCTCCCCTGGCAATACGCCTCCCGACTTCCTGATCAAGCTCATAAAGCATTCCGCAGCATGTCGTGCGGACATAATATCTTTTATTCCACCGGAAGCACGGGATAAAAAAGAGAGACAACACCGTAAATGTCATAAAGACTTCATATCTGCCATAAGCCCCGCAGGCATTGCAGATCACAGTCTGCGAAAAATCAAATTGTTTCTGCCCATCACGAATTCCGATCATGAAAAACATGGTTCGTTCCCTTCCATCGCTATGTACTTTTCAACGGATACCATTATGTTCTCCAGGTTCCTTAGATCATGAATCTGCAATGCAGTCATGATCGCATCACACTGACCGTGACCGCAAACATCATAACCGCAATAATAAGCAACGGCACCATCCCGTCCACATACCCTCGCACACTGTTCAAATTATAATATAGCAAATAGCAGACCAGACTGACTGCCGCCGCAATCACCGTAATAACAAGCATCACGATTACTGCGGCTCTCGAGTACTGTCCCTGCGCAAACAACGCATTCACTTCAAGGAACATAAGAACTGTCCATCCAACAATCAGAAAAAGCTCTGTCGTCACCTGCCGATTTAATAACAAGCGGGTCGCCACCAACAAAACAATATAGACAATGACGCCGCCAATTAAGACCGCCGTCTGCGAGAATAGCGCGGACTGGCTGTCTGCAACCCCGCTTCCCCGGACAATCTGTAAAATTGCAACAACGCCGAATACAACAGCCGGAAGCAAAAGCCAACCACTCTTCATTCCCTTGACTGCGCCCACCGGCTTAAATGCTATCATCCACCATGCCAGATAAAAAGCACAACAAAGAATCAGGAAAAAGTTGCCGGTTAAAATCTGTTTTGTCTGCAAGTCAAAATGAGAAAACATTCAACACACCCCTGATTTCTATTTCAAACATTCTGTCCAGTCAGAAAACAACCCGTCGTTTTTCTCTTCTAATACCTTAATCGCTTCATAAGCAAATTCACAGAACGGTGTCGGCACATGGTATTGCTTCCCGATGCGGATCAGTGTCCCGGCAAACATCTCAATCTCTGTATGCCGCCCTGCTTCCAGATCCTGTAGAGTAGAATATTTTGAAGACGGCAGTGACGGACATTTTGCCTTTTCAATTTTTGAAAGTTCGGTAATATCGACACCCAACACCGCAGCCACCTGACATACTTCGTCCCGCAAGCGCCAGCGGAGATTTGCCATATGCTCACTGACGGCAAATGCCCCGACCGGGCATCCCACAATTGCCTGCGGTAAATTCATGCTCACATTAAACGCCATCTTTTTCCAGATTTCCTGCACAATGTCGCGACACACACAATAATGGACTCCTGAACCCTCGAAAAGATCCACCAGCGCATTGATTCGGTCGCTTGTCGTTCCATCCTTCTCTCCGAAAAACACGCCCGGCGTCCGCTCCGGAGCAAATGTAATACGGTTGCCTTTCCTCTGGGAGGCTATCTGCATCAGGGAATATACCATGTGCTCCTCACCAATACAGTCCGCCACTACCGTCTCACTGTCCACTCCATTGAGCAGTGTCATCACAATCGTATGCTCATCTACAATTTCTTTGATCTCTTCCAACGAATGAAACAGGGCATCATATTTTGTTGCGATCAGAAGCAGATCTACTCCTTTTGTCTCATGCGGAGTCCGCAAATGCAGCGGGAATCGTATATCATTGATATAGATTCCGTCCCGTTCATAACGTTCCCTACGCGCCCCATCCGCGATCACCCAGAGATTTTCTCCCAGTTTTTCTGAGAGTCCCCATATAAAATATGCTCCTACGGCGCCGCTGCCCATAATAGCGACCGTTTTGATGTCCTTCATACTTGGTTTCACACTCATAATATCCCGCCGTTCAATTCTGTTATATTTCTTCTGCAAAGTTTTCACCGCTGTACCCGCTCCAGCTGCTTTTCCGTTGCGGATGAAAAGTTATTCCGTACCTGGTCATATATCTTCCCCTCCACAAGCCAGGGTCATAACAAAGGGTGAGATACTTTCCCATGCGCTATCACAGAATCCATCTGATTTGCGCCAATTTAAAATCAGGTCAGGCGCTCATCGAAAATCAGGTCATGGAGATATCGGTATCCCAACGCTTCAGCACATCCCGCAGCGGATCATCCAGATAAGACAATGCTCTCTCCCTGATCCAGCCGCAGCATCTTCTTCACACTGCCGCCCTCGATCAAAAGGGCAATCTGATCCCTTGTCGCCTTATCTGCCTTGTCCGCAAATCTCCGTATAATATCATTGCCGCTGACATTAGCCCAGAAATTCTGCGGTATACGATCAGCCGAAACAACAAGCTGGTTGCACCAGTTAATCACATCCCACGGACAATAGTATATGATACCATATAGACAGTTTTATTTAAATGATATTTTTCAAGATTGCCAGGAAAAATTCTATTCCTGCTGATCGGCTTCTTTTAACGTTTTTATCCTATTCCAAACCTTTACGTGAGTTTTGCGGTTTTTCCAAGGTCCCGGATGCTTCTAACCGCGGTAGAAAAATCAAAAGAAATCGGTGTGTCCGAAAGCTATATTGGAGACATGCATGAGCCGGTCTGACTGAGGAATATGGCCAGACAGCCCCGGTGAGAACTGTGCACGAAATCGACTGGGCGTCATTCCGCTCCATTTTACAAACGTATTGCAGAAATGAGAAGAGCTGGAGAAACCGACATTTTGACTGACCTCCGTGACCGACATATCCGTATATTGCAGGAAGGCTTTCGCATTCCGGAATTTTTCGCGCATCTGAAACTCACTGGGCGAGATTCCCAGACTATTGCGAAAATCTCTGTCCAGCTGGCTGCGGCTTCGCCCGATCTGTCGTGCCACCTCATGAATCTTGAGCGGACGCTGAATATTCTGACGAATGAACAGCATGGCTTCGCGAACATGCCCCGGAACATCCGGCGGAATCTGGAATTCCCTTACCTTTCCGGAAAACATTTCCAGCATGGCTTCGGCAAGCACATCCACTTCCTCTGCGGAAGAGACCGCCTCCGCCGCCTTCTGGTAATATCCGCAAATCAGGAAAGCAATCCTGATATCGACGCCGCTCTCAATCGCGCGCTCGGCCCCCAGCGCAGCGTAAATGCTGAACTGATTTTGCAGGCTGCGCAGACTGAGCGGCATCAGTTCCAGAAAATACGAGTTGCCGATTGCAGGAATTGAGCGGGTGTTAACCGGTGTCAGGCCAAGGGCAACACGCGTCATCAGTTCCTGTTCAAAACGATACAGATTCTCATAAGCCACGAAATCACCTTTTGACAGTCGACTGGCCATAAAACAATTCAACGGCTCTGTTTTTTCCATTCTTGTACTCCTTTTTATACAATTTTTCGAAGTATTGCTTCAATTCTATCGTTTATGCGTCATTTTTGCAAGTATGATCGGACATATTATGTTAAAATCAGAGAACAGTTCTTATAGAAAAATAAATTAAAAAAGAGAAAGGAAAAACAACTATGAGCCTGAAAAATATTGTTGTGATCGGCGGCGGCGTCCTTGGAAGCCAGATTGCCTACCAGACCGCATACAAAGGATTTCCCGTAACAATCTGGCTGAGAAGCCCTGCTTCCATTGATCGAGCCAGACCCAAACTGGAACGGTTGCACGGCATCTACACTGCGGAACTGAATGCCGCCAGGACATCAGACGGCCCGTACAGTGCCGGCTTGCTGGAAAACGGAAAAAAATATACGGATGCAGAAATCGATAAGCGTATCGCTGCGGCAGATGCGGCGCTACGCGACATGAAACTGACTACCGATCTTGCAGACGCAGTAAAAGATGCGGATCTGGTCATTGAAGCTCTGGCAGAGGATATCAATCAGAAAATCGATTTTTACAAGATGCTGGCCCCGCTCCTTCCGGAAAAAACAATTGTCGCTACCAACTCCTCCACCCTGCTCCCATCGGCCATGGCAGAATACACGCAGCGGCCGGAGAAATATCTTGCACTTCATTTCGCAAACAACATCTGGAGCGGCAATACAGCAGAAATCATGGGACACGCCGGGACAGATCCGGAAAACTACCGGGCCGTCGTTCAATTTGCCGAGGATATTTCCATGGTTCCTCTGGAGGTAAAAAAGGAACAGCCCGGATATATCCTGAATTCCATGCTCGTTCCGTTTCTGGAAGCCGCTGAATTCCTTTGGGCGAACGACATCGCCGACTATGAAACCATCGACAAAACCTGGGTGCTCGCCACTCATGCACCAATGGGGCCGTTCCGGGTTATAGATGTAGTGGGTATCACGACGGTCTATAATATCACACTGAGCAGACCCGGGGCAGATGACCCGAACACGGTATATGGCAAGCTGGCGAAGCGATTGAAGGAAGAATTCATCGACACGGGAAAACTCGGCGTGAATGCAGGAGAAGGATTTTATAAGTATAAATAATAAAACCTTTCTGTACGATTCGCATACCCGGCATTTTCAATTCTTTGTCTCTTTATTCCTGTTTCCGGGGCGATACACAAAGCCCCGGAAATCATATAACACCTCTCTTAAATCCGAAAAAAACAATTCCGCCCGCGGGATATTTGTGTTATACTGTAATGATTACAAAGACGGAGGCGTCCGGCATGACACAACGCTGGGAACAAAACCGGTATATTACGCCGGTCAATATCATATTCGCGCTGCTCAATGTAGCCGTGTATGTTATTCTGGAGATCACAGGAGATACGACAGACGCGGTGTTCATGTATGAACACGGAGCCATGTACCCCTATGCCGTCCTGCTGGAGGGACAGTGGTACCGGCTGCTGACGTCGGCGTTTCTGCATTTCGGCCTTCCGCATCTGGTAAATAATCTTATCCTTCTGATCTGCCTCGGCAGCTATCTGGAACGGAGATACGGAAAGGTGCGATTTATCATCCTGTATCTGGTCAGCGCGGTCGGCGGCAGCCTGATCTCCATGTGGCACATGATCTACACGCAGAATGTCGCGGTCTCAGCCGGCGCTTCTGGCGTAGTGTTTGGCATGGTCGGTGCGCTGCTGTTTCTGGTGTTAAAAAACAAAGGCCGTTTTGAAGACCTGTCTCTCAGGCGATTCCTGCTCATGATGGCGCTGGCTCTGTACAACGGCTTTGCCACGTCCGGCGTAGACAACGCCGCGCATGTCGGAGGACTGATTACCGGATTTGCGGTCGGGGCCGTCTTCCTCGCACTGGAAAAAATCGCGGAAGCCGCCCGACGCTGATCTTCATCGGCATGCTGCGATTCACAACCCTCCGTCTCACACGGAAAAAAGGAGACCTCCTGTATGGAAAAAAATGAAATTCTTCAGATATACGGAACAAATTATAAGGAAATGACCACCGAACTCCTGGAGGAGGCAGATCTGGCTTCCGAAATCCCATCGCCGGAGACATTGATCGGCATCAAGCCGAATCTGAACGCTCCGAGGCCGGCGGAGTTCGGCGCGACGACGCATCCGGAAGTGGTGGCCGGAATCATCGAGTACCTACAGCGGCACGGCTTTTCCCGGATCGTGATCGCGGAGGGCGCCTGGGTCGGGGATACTACAGCGGAGGCTTTTGAATTCTGCGGGTATCAGACCCTGGCAAAACGATACGGGGTGGATCTGTGGGATATGCAGAAAGACTCCTCCCATACCGCAAACTGCGCGGGAATACGCCTGCGAATCTGTGACAGGGTGGGGCAGATAGATTTTCTGATTAACGTTCCCGTGCTGAAAGGACACTGCCAGACAAAAATCACCTGCGCATTAAAAAACAGCAAAGGCCTGATTCCAAACTCGGAAAAACGGCGTTTTCACACCATGGGGCTGCATAAGCCCATCGCGCATCTCAGCGCCGGGATCCGACAGGATTTCATCGTCGTGGATCACATCTGCGGTGATCTGGACTTTGAAGACGGGGGAAATCCGGTCGTCCGCAACTGCGTCATGGCGGCCAAGGATCCGGTTCTGGTCGACGCTCTGGTCTGCCGGATGCTTCAGTACGATATTTCTGAGGTGCCTTACGTAAAGCTTGCGGAAGAACTCGGCGCGGGCAGTGCCGATCTGTCTCAGGCAAGGATCTCCGTGATTGGGAAGAAAGGTGCGATCCGGGAGGATGAGATCCCCCGTCACAGGGTGTGCGATGTCCGGTACGCGGTGGAAGAAGCAGATTCCTGCAGCGCCTGCTATGCCGCGCTGATTCCCGCGCTGGACCGGCTGAAGGAGGATGGTCTCCTGGAGCTTCTGGATGAAAAGATCGCAATCGGGCAGGGACACCGAGAAAAACACGGCCGTCTCGGCGTGGGGCTCTGCACAGCCGGGTTTGATGTCTGTATCCGCGGCTGCCCGCCGTCGGAGGAGCAGGTTTATGAGGAGCTGAAAGCCTATATCATCGGAAAGCAGAACAAATAATATTGACAGAGCAGATTGAAAAAGAAAGCAGGAAATATGAGACTCAGAAACATCCCCGGCGCGAAAGAGGCCGTTGCCGCCCACAGTTCATGTATCCCGGAGGCTTCCGCTCCGGCCGGAAACTGGCAGCATATTTTCGGAAACAGCCATCCTGTCCATATTGAGATCGGCATGGGAAAAGGACGGTTTATCACGGCGCTCGCCGACCGGCATCCCGAGATTAACTATATCGGTATCGAGAGATATGACAGCGTACTTGTCCGCGCTCTCGAAAAACTGGACGCGCGGGAAGAACCGCTGCCGAACCTCCGGTTCATCCGCATGGACGCGACTCATATCTGCGACATGTTTGCCAAAAACGAGGCGGCCCGCATTTACCTGAATTTTTCCGATCCATGGCCGAAGGACCGCCACGCAAAGCGGCGGCTGACCTCCGTTGAATTTTTAAAACGCTACGATCAGATCCTCGCGCCTGACGGACGGATCGAATTCAAAACCGACAATCCGGAGCTCTTTTCGTTTTCACTGGAGCAGACCGGACAGGCCGGATGGACGGTGGAGGGATGCACGCGGGATCTCCATCACGACCCGGCCATGAACGCCGGGAACGTGATGACCGAATACGAGGAGAAATTCTCCGCTCAGGGAAATCCCATCTGCAAGATGATCATTTCCAGACCCTGAAGAATAAAGCTAAGGTGAACTGCTCCCAATGCTCCTGTCCTTCCGTATGTCAATCTGGCACGCCTCCATTGCGGCCAGAGCATTCTTATGGCTTTCCGGCGTAACACCCGCACAACAGCCGGCATCCACGCAGATCCGGACCTCAGGAAGTGCCGCCTTGAGCAATAAAGCATTCGAGATGACGCAGATATCTGTGCAAAGACCAATTAACAGGACTGCATCCAGATCGGGAAGACCGGCCGCAAACTGCGCAAGCTCCATCGAACCGAATGTTGATTTATCAAATATACTGCTGTCTTCCACAGAGAGCTCCGGAACAATCTCCCATCCCGGTGTTCCTTTTATACAATGGATCACAGGCAGCTTCTTCCCCTCCTGCGTCTCCGGATATTCCTCCGTATGGGTATCCCGGGTAAATACGACTATCCAGCCTTCCGCACGACATTCCAGAATTTTATCACGCACTTTCGGGACAATCGCCACGGCTTCCGACGTTCCGAGTGCCCCGTCCACAAAATCCTTTTGCATGTCAACAACAACCAGTAACTTCATTCAATCACATCCTCCCCATCACCGTTATAATACGGGGCCGATACGAAGTGTAAACTATCCGATCAACGCAACCGCCTCAATCTCGACCAGGCCGCCTTTCGGCAGAGTCGACACCTCCACGCAGGACCGGGCCGGAAACGCATCCGCGAAATATGAGCCGTAAATCTCATTCACCTTGCCGAAATCCGCCATATCTGCCAGAAAAATCGTTGTCTTCACCACATGAGCCAGATCTGAACCGCAGCCTTCCAGCACGGTTTTTATATTCTCCAGACTCTGCCTGGTCTGATCCTCCACGCTCTCAGGCAGGCTTCCATCCGCGGGACGCAGCCCCAGCTGCCCGGAAAGGAAAATCAGATCTCCTGTCTTTACCGCGTGAACATAGGGGCCGACCGCCGCCGGTGCATTGTTTACATTGATTGCTTCTCTCATATTGTTATCTTCCTTTCAACAGGACACTGATCATTCCCGCATTGTGATATGCCTCCGGTACTGATTTTCTGTTTTCTGCAATACAGCATCTCCTGACTCATTCGGGTAAACACGTGCCAATCCTTTTTGTATACCGGTTTGTTTTCCGGTCACATGAGTTTATTATAAGATTGAAAAAACGCAACTTCAAGAGTTTTCATCGATAATATATGGAATCCCTCGTAGATTCTTAAGTCCACAAGTTCTGTCCTGCGTCCACGATATCCTTCCCGCTGATATCGATCAGATCATCAAATTTCACTGTCTTCATAATCTCGCCTTTTTCTCCGGTTTCACCCGTAGCTATGCGGATCATGCGGTAAATGGGGTCAAAGTCAGCCACCCTTCCGGCCAGGCTCACATAATAACCCGTGTTTCCGCCGGGGCTGTCCGGCTCAAAATAAACAGCCGTCACATCCATCCCCTTTTTCACCTGCAGGAGCTTTCCGGACAGGATTTCGGCTTCCTCCTCCGACAGTTCGATCTTTTCGCTCTTCATCAGTTTCCCGGTTTCTTTACTGAGCCGGTCGCTGTGTCCCCGCAGTGCGGCAAAAGGCGCAAAAATCTTCGCCCGCTCTGACAACGGCATTCTGGGATGTTCCAGAAAAATATCCGGATCTGCCGGCCATGTTTTGTTTATGATATCTTTGTATTTTTCTTCTGCTTCCGTCATATCAAATCTGCCCCTTCTTCTGATATCTTACGCTTTATGCCCGCCGATCTGCCCGTTCCGCTCCCGCATCGTCGCGCCTTCCTGATAGCTGGTTCCTTTGAGGACGGCATTTTTTCCATAACGCTTCTTAATGTCGGCCATTGCTTCCTGCAGCTTTTTCTCCTTTTCCTGTTTCTCTGCATCGGTAAACAGGTCGATCTGGTATATCCCCTCATCCTCTGCAACCCGCCCGGCTGCAATGTTGATCCGCCTTACCGTAAGATTCCTGTCCGCGATCCGGTCAAACACATCCAGCGCTGCCGCAATGATCTGACTGCCGAGATTCGTCTGGCCCCGGAGCCGCGTACTGCCATGGGCCGGCTTCGGCACAAGCCGCCCGTAGTGGTCGGATTTCACCGCCCCGTCATAATTTCCGGCATTTACATTTTCCCTGTCGTACCCGACATCCAGTGTCAGGCTGTCGGTGACAAGGCCCTTGTTGACCAGCTGCAGTGCCAGGCTGTCCGCCATCTCACGGATAATGATCCGCGCTTTTTCATACGGATACGGTGTGGAGAGCACCTGTCCTTCGGAGATGCTGCGGTTATCTGTCCTGTAATTTTTTATGTCCTCCATCGCCACAGGCTCAATCCCCCAGGCGTGCTCCATGAGGATCTCCGCATCAATGCCGAACGTTTTATAAAACCATTGCGGATTGACAAGGCTCTCCCGGGCCACATCGCCCATGGTAAACAGATAATGTTTCTCCAGCTTCCCGGCAGTCGCCCTGCCAAGCCTCCAGAAATCGGTGAGGGGCTTATGGCACCAGAGTCTGGCGCGGTATGAATATTCATCCAGCTCTGCAATCCGCACCCCGTCTTTATCGGCAGGGACATGCTTCGCCACGATATCCATGGCAATCTTCGCCAGATACAGATTGGTACCGATGCCGCAGGTGGCCGTAATGCCTGTTGCATAAAGCACCCCGCGCACCATGGTCATCGCCATCTCATGCGCTGTCATGCCGTAGGTATGCAGATAAGCGGTGACATCAATGAACACTTCGTCGATGCTGTAGGCAAATATATCCTCCGGCGCGACATATTTCAGATAAATGCTGTATATCTGCGCGGAGGTCTCCACATACCGGGACATCCGGGGCGGAGCTACAATGTAAGAGAGTTTAAGCCCCGGATCCGCCGCAAGCGCCTCGGCATCGAAAGACGAGGATGTAAATTCATGGTTGGGCGCTTTCAGGATCCTGGCCGCGTTGACCTCTTTTACCCTCTGAACCACTTCAAAAAGCCTTGCCCTCCCGGAGATCCCGTATGCTTTCAGGGAAGGGGAAACAGCGAGGCAGATGGTCTTTTCCGTGCGCGACTCATCGGCAACGACCAGGTTCGTTTTCAGCGGGTCCAGATGCCGGTCTGCAGCCTCGCACGAAGCGAAATAAGATTTCAAATCTATGGCAAGATATGTTTTTTTCTTATCCATCCGGCAATCCTCCTGTCCGTTCCCCTTACCTGCCTGTCACTTCTACAAACCATCTCCCGTGGCGTCCGCAGAACCGCTCATCCACCTGCTCATAAAACAGGTGTCTGCGCTGGCCTCTGACCACTACCGTATAGCAGTCGCCGCTATAGGGGCGCCCCACCGTACCGGCCGGGCAGAAATCCTTTACATCCTCAACCCGGTATTTCCTTCCGTCCGGCCAGATGATCACTTTTGGTTCCGTATATCCGGTCGCATCAGTATCGGATGTGACCTTCACATAAACTTTTTTCTTATGCGGATGTAATGCCCGTATCTTCGGATCCATGTTCCGGCCACCTCCCTTCCATCTGCCATCATCCTGTGGCTTCCATATATATGTATGCGCCGGCGAGCCTGTATTCTACTCCGCTTCCGCGGTTATTTCTCAGCAGCCATATTCCCACCCATCACTCACATCATTTTTCAGATGCCCCATACAGTCGCTGGATGCAAGGATCGGCGGCTCACCGGAAAGAATCCCGTAATAAGCCAGCATCTGCCATTTATAATACAGCATATCCGGGGGGACGCGCAGGATACTGGCCGTCTGGAAAAAGGAATTTGTCTCCTGAAACGTATGGAGCACTTCCTCATCATCCAGAATATACTCCACCGCAAACTCGTTTGCCTCGATCTCCATGACAGATGTCTCCCGCCGGGCAAACAGCTGCATACAGGCAACGACTCCGGCCTGCGTATGTTTCATGACAACATGCCCGATCTCATGGTAAAGGACAAGTTCCCGCATCCTCGGTGACAGATCCATGTTCAGCAGGATACAGTCCCGGCGGTTATTCCTTTTCACGAACGCATTGATCGCATTGGGTCCTGTCCCGCAATACATGGGCAGGACATCTGTCTCCAGCAGGTCGCACAATTCGTTTCCGCTGACGATCCCGTATTTTTTTTGCAGTTTTCGCGCTGTTTTCGTAATATCTTCTTTCTTCATGATTTTTCCCACAGTCGTCCCGCGGACAGGTAATAA
This sequence comes from Clostridiales bacterium, assembly GCA_021202015.1. GTDB lineage: Bacteria > Bacillota > Clostridia > Lachnospirales > Lachnospiraceae > Eubacterium_I. The sequence continues at coordinate 55,120 of JAJQDV010000060.1, forward strand.
CGAGGAAAGCCTGTCCTGTTTTATACACCATATGCTTAATTCTCCTGTACTTTCCCGCCGCCGCGCGGATGCTTCAGTGTGCCGTCGGGGTTTTTACTGCCAAACTTCTCACGGGCCCTGCGCTTATTTGAAAAGTATGCACGGGAAAGAGCCTCAAAATACATATCCTTCTGCTCCTCAGTCAACGTGCCCCCTGCAAAGAGCGCGGTGTTCTGCGCGAGGGCCACGGCCATCTCGTCTGCGCCTTTTTTCCCGAACTCATCCCTCGCAGCCCGGATATACCGCTCTGTCTCAATACCGGCCTGAGGATCCTCGCAGTCATCATCCTTAAGATACTGCTCCGTCACACCAAGGGCTTCCGCAAGCCTGCGCATTGTGCGGGAATGGGGTCTTGCCTCTGTGGTCTCATAGGAAACAACCGTGCGTCTGGAAATCCCGACAAGATCTGCAAGCTGCTCCTGCTTTAATCCCAGCTCAATCCGGCGGTTACGGATCTTTTCTCCAAAACGTGTCATAATGTCCACCTTCCTGCTTATGTAGTATCAATTTTATGGCGTTTACAGAACCTGTGCTTTCCCTCACTGCAATCTTATCCTCCGCCCAATATGTGAAGTCCGAATGCAAAATACTTAAAACTTCACTTGGCAACGAGAATATTATAGTGCAAAAGCAAAACATTTGTTCGATTGGTGAGTCTCATTATATGTTAGTAAAGTGGAATTGTCAAGGGAAATGTGAAATTTATCTTACAAAAACGAGAAGTTCACACCAGACCAGTCAAATTTTGCAAGAAAACATTGTAAATGAGAAGTTTAATATGCGGGGTTTTTGAGGATTATATCAGGGAGGACTCAGATGGCAGAAGGAAAAATGCGGTTCGGACACCGAGGGAAAACGCCCATATGTGTTTCACACTCATAATCAGTCCTCAACATATCTCAAAATTTCATCTGATTTGTTCAACACCACAGCGGCTCCGCTCCGAAGCAAAAAATCTTCCTCCCGGAATCCCCAGCCCACGCAAACACAGTCCAACCCTGCATTAGCTGCTGTTTGGATGTCAACCTCCGAATCCCCGATATAAAGGGCATCTTTTTTCTCTGTTCCGAAATGCTCAAGCACTGCGTAAATGGCATCCGGCGCCGGTTTCTTTCGGACACCTTCCCTCTCTCCGACTGCCATATCAAAGAGCCCGTCAAAATATTGTACACAAAGCTGCTGCACTGCAAAATCAACCTTATTGGAAACAACGGCTGTCTGGATCCCTCTGTTTTTCAATGCGGAGAGCACCTCCGGAATCCCATCATACGGACGTGTCTTATTCGCGCAATTCTGTCTGTAATTATCGGAAAAATCTCCCATCACACGGTCAACTACATCAGTTGGCGTATTTGCAGGCACCGCCCGCTCTATCAGTTTTCGGATCCCATTACCCACAAACTCACGGACCTCTGAAAGGGATCGTTCAGACATACCTGATTTTTTCAGAGCATAGTTCAGGCTGTCCGTTAAATCCTCCAGAGTATCCAATATCGTTCCGTCCATATCAAAAACAATCAACTTATATCGCATAAATTCTCCAGTTATCTTATTGAGACACTCCCCTCTCAGCAAACGACAATCATAGCTTTTTTACCTGTTCGGAGCCGAGCCGTTCATCTGCCGCGCCATCCCTCCGGTTCCCCGCTTCCCGTTCCCTCTTTCTCATCACACGGTCAATCTCACGTATCGATTCCCTGTCCATCTCTTCCTGTCGACGCGAAATCCCTTCAGAAACACTTTTCTGTTCCGTATGCATACACGAAAGTCTGCAAAAAAAACGCTCCGCTGTGGATGCACATGCCGCGCAAAGGGAAATGTCTGCTTTCGCAGACGCGCGGCAGCGCAGGAATCCCGCAGAGCGGGATTCTATTTTACATTTTGTGTGCATCCCGCGGAGCGTATTACGTTCACAGGCTGGCTAGCCTGTGAAAAGTAACGTTAAAACAAAAATTGCTGTCACAGTGATCATTCATGGGTTGTTTTCGCCCCACTGAATATGTTACAATCTTTCCGGAACAACCGAACATCAAATATTTATCCGGAGGTGATTTAAGATTTCTATCTATACAAAGCAGCCCAAAAAACTTCTCATCCTGAACATCCTGGATATTTTCCGTAAATACACAGATGAAAACCACTGCCTGACTCAAAAAGACATTGCTGATATTTTGAAAGAAAAATATAACATGACCGCAGACCGGAAGGCGATCCGTCGCAATATTCTTAATCTGATTGACTGCGGATATCACATTGAGTACACGGAAAAAATCAGAAGGATGCCGGTCAGAAATGATAAGGATGAACAGATCATTGATATAGAATCAGGGGAACCTTTATTTGAGGAAAATTGTATCTGGACAGACTTTTATTTGAAGCGGGATTTTACAAACGGAGAACTCCGACTGCTCATTGATCATCTGCTTTCTTTAAAGCATGTACCGGCCAGGCAATGCAGGGATCTGATTGTAAAACTGGAAGACCTTTCCAACGAGAATTTTAAAGCACACGTTTCCTATGCGTCCGGACTTCCATCCGGCCACAAAAGCAATCCGCAGCTCTTTTATAATATTGAAATGCTGGATGATGCCATCAGCAGAAACAGAAAAATCACTTTTGAATACACGGAATACAGAACGGATAAAAAGCCTCACTCCCGTGAACGCCCGGATGATACGGTTCGCATATATAAAGTGACGCCTTATCAGATGGCTGCGAAAGAAGGAAAATATTATCTGATCTGTAATTACGATAAGTACAATGATATTTCCAATTACCGCGTGGATCGCATCAAAAATATCTGCATTACAGAAGAACCGGGGAAGCCATTTGAGCAGCTTGAATGGTCCGGCGGGCGGCCGCTCCATCTGGAGCAGTACATGACAGAACATGTTTATATGTTTGCCAGTGAGACTTCCAGAGCGGTACTGCGGATCAGGAAAGCATTGATCAGCGACGTCATAGATTTGTTCGGTGATGATGTCCGGTTCATAGATGAAACTGACGATGAAGTGAATGTATCGGTGCGGGCAACGGAAGAGGCTGTGGAGCAATTTGCAAAGACATATCTGCCGGACGTCGTTGTGCTGGAGCCGAAGAAACTAGCAGAAAAAATGAAAAAAGTGCTTAAAGATACTTTGACAAAATACAAATAAGAGAAAGGACGAATGCAAAATGACAGATACATGCAAAGAGAATGCCGTTAATTTTTTAATGTATAGTTACTTTGGATATGATTGGAAAGAAAACCCTTATTATTGCGCAATAGACAGGGCATATAACGATGCCACCTTGCGTGCAGCATTGGTTTTAAAAAATGATTTTAAGAATAATACTGGTATTACCAACAAGGAAGAATATGATAAGCTATATAATGAAACTGAAAAATTTCGCTCTTGGATTAGATTAAAACTTAAAGCAATTGGCACAGAAGTCATACGAAGGTATATATCATTAATCGCTTCCGATCCAGACTCTGAAAAATTTATTTTGAAAGATAATATTTCTATTGATAAATATCTAAAAAAGTTTCATGATCCATTTGAATGTGACTGTCAGGAAGATTATGACATATGGCACCGGGCGGTATGCAAGTCTTTGGTTGAATATTATGATAAACAATATGCATTCTTGCTTGCCGACGCAACTGCGTTATCTGATTCATTACCTAAAAATCACGATAAGGAATATGCAAAAGCGCTTGCCAAGAAAGCAAAAAAGCTTTCTGAGATGGAAGAAGGTCATCAACAATATTTTTCGTACGGCAATGCCCAGAAATGGGTCAATATGACCATGAAAAATTTATATATAATAAGCATAATGAAGCGTTGGCTTTCAGGAGGAGAGGATCAAGATACATGTTCAGAGGGCAAAGATAACCATGGTCTTCCCTGGAACGAAAGGATTATAAACTGCTCAAAATATTTTCACATTCCCTTAGACAGTTATATGTTTGATGCGATAAAAAACAAGTCTAACGGGAGTATTAAACCTGAATTTCACACTAATAATAAAAAAGAGCCTACATCTTCTTGGAGTAAAATTGACGACTACGATGAATATGTAGATTATCAACAAAAGGTGAATGAAAAAATAAAGTCATGCACAAATCCTATCGAATATCCTATTGATTGGGAAGGTTCTAAATGGTTAGAAGAAGCTAAAAAAGTAAAAGCTCATGACAAAAAAAGAGAATGGGAATCTTGTTATAAGGAAGGTACATATCCCACATATCCCCATTAATATTTCCTGAAAATTAATTTCGGAGGTTTATATATATGAAATTATACGAAGTAAACCAGGCCATTGAACAAATCTTCGACCAGATCGTTGATGTTGAAACCGGAGAAATCCTCTCCGATTCACAGGAACTCATGGATCAGCTGGACGCCCTGCAGATGGAGCGCAACCGGATTTTAGAATATCTGGCCAGGCTGGTCTTAAACACCCGTGCGGAAGCTGCCGCTCTCAAGGAAGAAGAAAATCGTTTAAAAGCCCGGCGGGAGCGCCTGGAGAAAAAAGAAAGCCGACTGATGGATGTCATTGACCGGGAATGCGGCGGTGAAAAAACTGACCTTGGCATTGCAACTGTCAGCTACCGCCGTTCGGAAAGAGTAGAGATTTCCAGCCCTGCCAACACATTGGAATGGCTCAAAGCGTCCGGGCATGACGAGTGCTACCGCGTACCCACACCGGAAATCAGCAAGACAGAAGTAAAAAAATTGCTGATGGACGGGAACGATGTTCCCGGTGCGAAACTGGTCAGCAGCTTATCCTGCAGCCTGAAATAAAGTGGTCCACAAAACCAAAGCATCCTATTTTTTGTCTGCCTGTATATTGCCAAAATCGGCGGCTCATATTCGAGACCGCCGATTTTTGAGAAAGTGGCTGCCATTGAAATTATTCCAAAAATCTGAAAAGGCGATCCTCTGAAACGGCAAGAATCTCTTTTCTCCTGTCACAGATACCTGTCTCCTGCCCTGCTTTCGATTCCGGAGAATCTGCAATGGTAACCTGGCTGGTGAATGTCACATACCTGGATGCATCTTTCATATCTCCGAAAAAATATCTGTCGATTTTAAACCTCAGTTCCGGTGATTCTTTCAATTTTTCACCGAGCGTATTTAAAACAGCATATTTTTCGGGCAATTTCCCATGAAATATTTCTGCACGGTATAAAGGTGAGATGAACTGCCTGTCACCGGCAAGGACATCATCCAGCCCGGTCGGAAGAAATCCGCCGTGTTTGACAGCCGCTTCCCCGATGTACCCGCAATGAGTGAGATACAGGCATCTCAACCCGCAGCAGTCCGACGGCATCTCCGGATCCACATAATGGATTACACAATAAGTCGGCAAAAAATACGGCCGGCAGTCCACATACAGAATATCCCCCACCTTAAAAGGGGTCTGCCAGTAGTTCAGGCCATTTCGCCCGGCGAACAGGTTCGCGCACTCCTGCTGTCTCCAGGCCTCCTCATTATCCCTGCTCCGCTGAATCGATGCCGTAAAACTTTCAAAATACTGGACTTCCCCATTCGGGGCGCAGATATAGCGGTAAGTATGATCCAGAAAATCAGATTCTGTATTTTCATAAAGATCCAATACGAAATAAAAATCGTTGCGCTCCGGGATTTCTCCTAAATCTCCTGCACCATCTTCTGTAAATTCTTCTCTGATATACTGCAGAAATCCATCATAGGATAGAACCGGCTCTGTATCCATACATGAGACATCCAACATCTCTGTATCCATGCTTCGTACCAGAAAAATTGACCTGCCCTGTTGATCTTTGTACAGACATTCCATTGCATTCTGAGCTGCAACGCAGCATTCGCTGAGATACTGGTTTTGGTATTCTTCCATAGGGAGCTTTCGCATCGCCTGCAGAAGCTCGATTTTTTGTTCCATCGATCTGGGTGCTGACGCTATCAGTTCTGCATACTGATATACCGTCCATGTCTCTGATGAATGCCTGCAATACTCACGCATGTCACTGGAATCTATAAGTCCCAGTATTCTTATCTTTAAATCATACGGGACATGTAAGGGTTTTTGTTTTGTCCGTCTGCCCTCCATCTGTTTATCTCCTCCCCGCTATAATTACTCCTGCATTTGCGACATCAATTACATTCGTTTATCAGTTCTTCCAACCTGACCCGGCCTTCCTCCGACAATACCATAACGTCCATCGGATACGAAGCAGAGTCCGGAACCCCGAATGTATTTACGGAAGGATATGCCTTTTTCTCTGGCCACACAAAACAAATATCATCGTTTACATCGCAATACTGCCTGACAATATCGATTACCCGCTGTTTTCCTTTTTGACTGCTCCATAAAAGACTTTGCAGCGGCTTCATAAAAGCGCAGGATTCCGGCAGTTCCCCTGTATAAGTCTCAGCTGCATATAGCGGTGCAATAACGCTCATTTCATAGAAATCATCCTCAGAAAAATGTACATACTTCCTGGGAAAACCAGGATTCACCGTCTTAAACAGGGAAAAATATCCATGCCCCAGCTTTCCGATTCCGATCACACCGTCCGCCGCTGCATACAAACACCAAATACCGCTGATGCTTTCCGGCGTTTCTTTTCCAACGCCGACAACAATGCAAAAAGTTTCCGGGCCATACGGCCGGCAGTTGATCCGCAGGATATCACCCGGTACAAACGGCGTCTCTGAATCCGAAAAATCCCAGCCATCGGACAGAGGAGCCTTTGGTGGTCTGACATGATCCGGGAATTCGTACATTGCATTGCAATATTGCGGTTCACCGTTCGGATCGCAGTAATAGCGAAACCTGGCCTTAATTTCATAGTCCTCCGTGAGATCATATTGTTCCAGTTCATTATAAAAGTCACTGCAAGACGGATCAAAGTCTGAAGCAGTTCCTTCACATTTATCAAACAGTAATATATGCTCCTGCACATCCGCATACGTACGCATTAAATCAACATATTCCAGTGATGGCTCCCATGCTTCTGTACTGATGTGACACAGCTGTATAATCAAATGTTTCCGGTCTGTATGCATCAGTCTGTCTAAAGCAGTTCTTATCAGCTCATACCGTTCAGAGATATAAGGGTGTTTTTCTGCCTCATCCGCTGATTCCAGAAGTTCTGATAACAGATCTGCTTTCTTTTCAAGCGATACCGGCGATGTGGAAATAATTTCCGCATAGGTGCCGATATCTATTTTCTCCCTATATTTCTGCAGAAATTTACGCATATCTTTGGATGTAACCAGTTCAATTATACTTTCCTGAGTCTGTGTTTTCAAAAAAGATTCCTCCTACTGCAAAAGCCAATATATTGTATTCAGACATATATGCCTTCACTTTGTTCTGTCCGCTTTCCATCCATCATCAAAATGGCATTTATAATGAACACTGTTATCATAAATGATTCTCGGAGCTTCTTCCAACCCAAACCGGTCTATTATGTCCGGAATCAAATTCCTGTCCACACAGGGGTTCATATAAATGATTGCCTTCCCCTTTGGGGTAATCTCAACCCGGCCTCTGGGATAATAGTTATAGGACTTGCCGCAGCCTTTCGGTCTGACCGCCGCCCACAGATTTTTGTGCGCATAGGTGTTGCCGGACCTGGAAAGCCCTGCGCTTATATAGTCTTCTGTAAACGGAAATGCATATAAACGACTGTCAACATCCCAGAATACACCTCTGTCCGGCATTTCTCCTGCCTCCCATCATATGTGATTTAACCATTTCGTTTCCTTTATTCAGTGATGACGGAGTATTTCATCTGACTCCCGTCTCCGGGTTAAAATCCCAGTTTTTCTATTATTTCCTTTGTGTAGGGGCTGATAAATTCCTGTTGGATCTTCTTATAATTTGTTTCCGTCCGCATGGCAAAACAGCTGTTTACAAGGACTTCCCAATCAATCTCTCCTTTTTCATACATGGAGAGTGCCTGCAGCTGCCGCTCATATCCTTCCAGCGGTTCGGTATAATATTCCAGATTCGTTGGAATCTCCAGAATATCGTCCTCAAAGAACATCCCCTCATTATCATACGGAACACCGGCAAAAGTGCCGATAGCACGCATGTCAGACCAGTCGCCTCTCTCCAATCGTCGATCAATAGTCCTGTCAAAATCATCCCAACCAAAACGGGAAGGGCAGTCGTGCTCACCAAAGCCACGCTTCTTCATTTCTTCTGATTTCCATGTTGTGATATAGGACAGCACAAATGGATAATTACAATGTAAGTCTACCTCATCCTCATAATGAGGAATCAAAATGTCCCCTCTCTTAAACGGGGTGGGAAAATCAAAACACATCCATGTAAAAATCATGTCAAGATCTTCTATAAAAGAATTATCATACACAAGACCTGTATTCGCACTCAGGATATCCAGATTACCGTTAAAAACAAGATTTCCACCTGCGTTTATTTCACTGAATTCATCAGTCTTCGGATTTATCCGGCATTTATGTATACAAAGCCTGTCAATCTCTCCGTTAATTATCGCCTCTTTCCGTTGACAATACTTTAAGCAGGAATCATAATCCGAAAAGAATGCTTTATCATCATCAAACCATCCGTCATACGTTTCATCACGCAGAATCCCCGGCGTTATACAGGATTCATGGTAAGAGTAACTGTAAATAAATCCTTCCGATTTATAAAATTTCTGTATTTTTTTCCTCTGCAATTCCATATAATCTGCCAAAGTGCGATGGAAGCTATCAATCTTCATAAGGGTTGCCCGTGCATCCATGGAACAATCCGGAAAGGTCTCTATAATTTCTCCCCATGCTGACATTTTTTCTTCCAGAGTCTTACTCTCACTGTGATAAACAAGAAACGCTGCTTCCGGTGCGCTGAACCGGTATCCGATTTGCCTTAAATAACTCTGCACATCCCTGGAATTGATAAAACTGTAAAAATCTGTTCCCATCATAGTTCTCCTGTCTTCATTTTCCGTATTTTCGCTTTTCGCTTCCATAGATAATTTCTCTGTCATATTCTCCTCCCGGCTTTACTCCGGTATGTGCTTTTATGCTTTTGTATCAAATGTATTCCAGTCCCACTTCGCATTCTCGAAAATGCTTTCCTGTCGGATAGAAACACATCTGTTTATCAGCTGGTCAACCGGCATTTCTCCTTTTTCATAAAGGGAAACTTCCTGCAACTGCCGTTCATCCCTTTCTAACGGTCCGGGATAATATTCCAGATCAGTGGAAATCACTCCGATATTGTCCCGGTAAAGTTGTCCCTGATGCACATATGTCCCGATTTCATCCATATCGGTCGTGTCACCGTCCCTTAACAGGTGCGCACAGTGCCGATCCCAGGCTTCCCAGCCCTTGCGCCAGGGGCATTCACAGAAAGAAAAGCCCCGGTTCTGAAATTCTTTTGAGGTCCATGTCACAAGATATGATAACACAAAGGGAAATGCCGGGCCTGTATCAATCTCCCGATGACCGATCAGGAGGTCGCCCCTCCGGAATGGAGTGGGGAAGTCAAAGCACATTCCCTCAAAAATCAGATCCAGGTCTGCGGCATATGAACTTCCGCCGTTATTATCACAGTTAAATATCTGCTCAGCTTCAAGGATATCAAACTGCTGCGATAACAACAGCTGCCCTCCGGATGGCTTATCTGTCCGTTCGCTTTCTGCCAAACTATCCGCTGAATGAAGCCTTCTCTTTCGTATCAGGATTCTGTCGACATTTCCGCTTACAATTTCTTCCTCTTTCCTGCAATATTCCAGGCAGGCAGCGTAATCGGCAAAATATTCATCATCTTCTTCATACCAGCCATCGGAAATCCCGCATTTCTCCGGCGGCTCATGATAGAGGAGGGAATAAATATAACCGTCAGAATCATAAAAATCCTGTGCTTTCTGTCTCTGAAGATTCATATAATCGGCCAGGACATCATGGAAGCTGTCGATCTTCATCAGGTTCAGACGTTCAGGGATGGAGCAGTCCGGCATTGTCTCTATAATTTCCTGCCAGGCCGCCATTTTTTCATCCAGCGTCCTGCCCTTACACTGATAAATGATAAATGCCGCTTCCGGCGCAGAAAACTGATATCTGATACGGCGCAGATAATTCTGCATATCCTTTGAGTTCACAAAACTGTAAATGTCCATATCCCTCATGTCCTTTCATGGCTATAGTTTAACATCAGGCATGGGATATTTTCGGGACATGTTATCCTGTTCAAGAGCGGCCAGGGTCATCGTATATACCCCCGGATTCGGATGGTATTTCAGGTCATTAAAAATATCTTTGCCGCACCCTTCAGTATATTCTGAAATAGCAGCCGCTACAGCGGCGCTCCTGCTTACGCCATATTCGCACTGGCAGATAATATCGTCCACTTCATACAAATACTTCTTCACAAAACCGGCAATCTTCTGTGCCTGAAACCATGAAAATTTTCGGCTGAAATAACTGCTGTCGGTTTCATGAATTGCAGGCCTGCTCTCCGGTACATTCAGATCGTCAAAATGAAGAAACAAACAATAATCCGGAATATTTTCCAGACAGGGGATTTGCTTTTTAAAATCACTAATGCTGATCAACATCGTATTCTGATTAAATGGCTTTCTGGACACCTCTTCCAATGTCCGCCGATCTAAAATTCTGATCTTCATATTCTTTTTCTAAACAGTCCTTCGCCCAATACGTTCGCTTACTCTTCCATATTGCCCCATATTTTCCGGTGAAGACACAAGGGAGGACACTACACAGTTTCTGACAGTTTAAGCAGATATATGATTACAGAAACAATAATTCTCCAGTGCATCATATACTTTATGATAGATAAGCTGATTCGGATAATATCGGTAATCCGTAAACACATCCAGTCCCTGATGGTAAAAATATTCTTTTATTGCAGCCGCACAGCCGGAGCTTCTGCTCTCACCATATTCGCACTGGCAAAGGATATCCATATCATCCTCAAATGCCCGGCAGATAAAACCGGCAAGCGCCGGGGATTCGGGAAAATACTTTTCATAAGTTAATCCGAAATCCCCCAGCACACTAAGGTCAATATCATACACCGACACATAAAATACTCTGGAACACACATCAGAATAATCTACCGGATCTGTGATATCCCCGCCTGACTCCGGAGGGTCATAGAAACTGATCACCGCTGTATTTAGCGGAAACGAATTCCGGATCTGCGTTTCAGCCTCTTTTCTGGAACAGATATTAATATTCATTATTCACTCCCCCTCCGAAAAAAATTAAAAAATTCATCTCACTTTTTCGGATTAAAATTCATTCTTAAAATTTGTTTCATACGATTCTACCATGCATGGTGGGACAATTTGAGGGCACGAACTCTTATCCTCCGGTTGGCCAGGTCAGACCTGAATTTAGTAAAAAAAAGGACGCCCTGTTTTTCAGAACGCCCATAGAGTAGTTATTCTTTTTGATGTTTTATCCTGCCCTTCCCTGTTTCTTCCTGTTGCGCGCAGGGGATAGCAAGAAGCTTCCGTACCCGTGTCTCCAGACAACGTTCAATCGCCGCCAGATGTTCTTCCGGAAGGTTGATATTCGGATGACGCCTTCCCCGGTCCGTTCCATATCCAGAGGCAGCAGATTTTCCTGAGCCTTGACCCATCGGATCTGCGCCACCAACCCGGCCAGCCCCTGCTTTTCCATGGAGAACCTGAGCAGCTCCGTATCATAAATACGGAGACTGTAAATCTGTTCCATAGGCTCCTCCTGTTCTTTTAGTACCACAGAAACATCTTTCCCCAAAGCTGACGCAATCTTTATGACCATGTCAAGGGACGGGTTTTATAAAAACAACCGTATGCATTGCTCCTCCTGCAGGATCCCGGAACAGATGCCTTCAAGCAGCATCACGGACAGGCTGTCTTCGTCCCCGATTCGGAGGGCAATCTCTTCTCCGGCGGAAACGCAGACGACAAAGACGCTGTCCTTCGAATTATATTCTACAGTCACATCAATCGCTATCTTCTCCGCCTTCAGCTGCGGGATGATAATATGTAACAGAAGCTCTTCCAGCGCGAGCTGCACCCGGTAAGTCTGTTTCTCTGACGCGAACTGTTTTTTGCAGAACTCTGCCGCACCGGCATTGAGGTCATAGATATCAAAATTCCGCTCGGTGATAGTAGTTCTATAGACTTTCAGGCGATTGATAAAGGCGCGTGTCTTTTCTCTCTGTGGATTGCCAAAAATCTGTGTCGGCGCTCCCATCTCATAGATCCCTTTTTCATCCATGTAAATCACGCGGGTGCTGATCGCTTTCGCGAAATTCATCTCATGTGTCACAATGACGCAGGTCATACCGTTGTTCACAAGCCTGCGGATGACCGCGAGTACCTCGTCCACCATCGTCGGATCCAGAGCGGAGGTCGGCTCGTCAAACAGGATAATTTCCGGCTCCATCGCGACGCAGCGGGCGATCGCGGCGCGCTGCTTCTGACCGCCGGAGAGCTGGGACGGCATATAATCGGCTCGCTCCGCCATGCCGACCTGCGTCAGGCAATCCATGGCGAGCATATAAGCGTCTTTTTGTGACAGGCCTTTCAACTGCATGGGAGCCATCATGACATTTTCCAGGACTGTCTTATGGGAAAACAGGTTAAAACTCTGGTAGACCATGCCCATTTTCCGGCGAATCTGATCCAGCGGCGCTTTTTTCGCGGTGATTTCCTCACCGTCGATAAATACACGGCCGGAGGTCGGCGTCTCCAGGAGATTGATACAACGCAGGAGAGTGCTTTTCCCACAGCCGGAGGGTCCGATCACAGAAATGCAGTCGCCCTGCTCAATATCAACATTTATGTCGTGAAATACCAGGTTGCCGCCATAGGACTTACAAAGGTTTTCGATCTTTATCATCGCCATTTTACATCAGCTCCGTGTTCTTAAAATGTCTGTTCCGGTCAGCCGCCCCCAGCATCCGGTTTGCCGCGAAGCCGAGCAGCAGGTAAATGACCGAGGTAATCACCAGCGCAATGATAGGATCCATCGTGCGGGAGGTGATAATCGTTACCGCGCGGGTCATATCCTGAATCGCCAGAAGACTGACGACTGAAGTGTCCTGCATGGTGAGGACAAACTGTGTTTTATACAAAGGCATCACCTGATGCACCGCCTGCGGGAATACGACATTGAAAAAAGCCTGCCGTTTCGAAAAGCCCAGCGTACGCGCCGCCTCTATTTCGCCCTTTTCCACAGAATCCACGGCAGAGCGGAACATTTCTGACAGGTGCGCCGAACATTTCAGCGTAAAAGTGATAATGGCGATCACGACAGAACTCAGGCCGGTCCCGGCCAGGATCAGATAAGCAAAAATCATCAACAGCATCAGCGGCGGGAGTTTGACCAACAGCCCTGTGAGCATGTTGCAGAAGCCTCTAAGAGCCCTGTTTTTGCTCCCCTTCGCCATACAGAACAGCATTCCGAAAAGCGTTCCAAAGAAAAAGGACGCGAATGTCAGAAGCAGCGTAATCCCAAGCCCGGACACAATCAGCCGGTACCGGCTTTCATATATCAGGTTCCAGTAAACCGCGTCCTGAAGATATGCAATCAAACCCATCATTTTCTCCTCATATCCATGGTTCTGCCTGTGTCAGGCATTTTATGCCTCATCCGACCGTACAATCAGCACCAGCTCCAGGTCAAAATAAGCATCTGAACACAGACATGCGCCTGTTAATTCGGTTTCTTCCACATAATATTCGGATACCGCGCACACGAAAATATCAATATCCCCGTTCGTGACCGCGATCGCTCCCGCGTCCCAGGATCCATCCACCCACTCGATCCGATAGCCATACTCAGCGGCAAAATGCTCAATGAATTCAATGTCAACGCCCTGCGGCTCGCTTGACCCGAAGTCATAAAAAGTATAGGGATAGTTGCCCGACGACGTATCAATCCCGACCCGGATCACTTCGCCGTCCTCGCACACCGGAATATCCAGATCCGGGACAAAATCCTCCGCGTTGGCGCGGGCATATAAGTCCTCATACGCCTCGCTGTCCCGGAAAACCGGGATATATCTGTTGATCTCCTCCAGCAGATCCGCGCGCGCCGGCGTGACATAGGCGACAATCGCGTCGTCTCCGATTGGCTCCTCCAGCACCTCAAATTCGGAATATTGCTGCAGCACTTCATACGAATAGAGAGAATCCACCGCGATCGCGTCTATATATCCGAATTTCAGAGCCATGATACAGTCGCCCGCGCTGTCATAGCGGTAAAGATTCGCACTCGGTATATCCGCATTCGTGGTCAGGTAGTAGTCCGAACTCCACGCGAGCGGCACGCCAATGCGCCAGCTTTGCCAGTCGTCTGTATCCAGTTTCGAGACAGTCTTTACATTTCCGCAGCCCCCCAGCAGAAGCGCTATTCCGAGCAGGCAGAGGGCGCAACAAAGTATTCGTCCATGCATCCGTTTCCCAGCTTCCATAAAACCCTCCCGCATTCCGCCTCACAACTGCTTCATAATTCTCAGGCTGTTCTGTTCATCTCACTGCGTCCCATCTAGTACATCGAATAATTAATAACTGGCTATAGCGCGCCGAATGATTTTTCATGTGCAAGGCGGAGGAAGGAGGCGTAGCGGTGGCTACGTCGACTGACGACAACGCGGCACATGGGAAATCAGGCAAGCGATATGGCCAGTTACTTAATATTCGAGGTACTGGTGTGGCGTCCTCGAATCAACCGGACTCTATACAATGATTATAATACAGGCTTGTAAAAAACAAAACCTCTTTTTGCAGCTCATGGCGATAATGTCGACCAAGGGGTATCACCGCACCGCCAAGCAGGACATGGTGGCTTTCGATCCCCTGCACATACTCCAGATTCACCATGTAGCCTTTGTGGCACTGGGCAAACCGCGACACGCCCAAATTTCATTTTGTCAATCCCCTTTGCGAAAAAACTGCATTGTCGCTGTTATAATCCAGCAATCGACAAACACACAACTTCATTATAACAGAACCATTTTTTTGTGCAAGAGGCAGAAAGAAAAACCCGGGAAGCACACCATTTTAAAGGCTTTTTGTGAAATCGGCTTCCGTTTTGACCACCTCATTAACAGTAAAAAATGGGGCAGTAAGGCATCGCAAAATCCTGTTATCAACAAGGTTTTATTCTCACCTTTATCCTTACTTACCATTTTGGCTGTTCAAATATTCCACAAGTTCATGCACTGTTGTCACCGGGTTGCTGCTCCGGCTCAATATGATTACATGATCACGGTATAATTGCTCTAACCTTTCCTTTGCCCGTTGGATGGCTACGGGTTGACAGGGTAAAAGCTCCAGGAACACATCCTGATTTTTCGCATACTTTTCCAGCCTTCCTGCGCTCCGCAACAAACGTAAAACCTCATCAGCATCCTTCAAATAGCCATTCTGCTTTGTGAAATGCAACAGATACCAGTATTCAAAGCATGGATTGGAATAGGCGATATGGCAGCCTTTTTGTTTCGCATATTCAGAAGCATTCCGCATAGCCGCATCTGAGTTTTCATCACAATCAAAAACACATCAGATTTGATCTCCATCTTTTGGAAAGTAATCCGCATGAGAAATCAACGTCCTTGCGTGCTTCACCAAATGCTCTGCTGCAGTATGCTTTGATGAAATTGGTACTACATCTACAAGGCAGTTTCTGGTTCTGAAGTGCCTGAAATAGTTTGTCTCAGTTTCTTTTCCCTCGCAGATAATGTAAATGACCGGCCTGCGTTTACGCCGTCTGGCACGATCCGGGTCATACTCTTTTCTCATTTTTGCCATAACCCGTCTCCTCCGATAAAAGGCACCGCTCCAAAACGTCCCTGTAAATAGCCTTTGCGAATATTCTCACCCTTCCTGGGAGAAAATGTGGACAATGAATATACTTCGGTAGCGCAGGAACGCTCATTTTTTTCTGCAAACCAGATCTGGTCTCTGCGCAGAAAACTAAGGTCAAGCAGCATGGCGTCGTGAGTGGTAAAGAGAAGTTGTGCGCCCTTTGTATTGATGCTGCTATCCTGTATCATCTCGATCAGGCGCCTGGTGAGCAGCGGATGCAGACTGTCCTCAATTTCATCTACAACAAGAAGTGAACCATTTTCCAATGCCTGCAGCCAGCCGCCAATGCGGGAAAAAAATCGCTGCGTACCGGCGGATTCCTGTTCCATAAGCAACTGAAAATAGCTGACGCTGCCATCCTCGTCCTCAACCCGGTGGGTTGTTGTAATAACAGGTGCATTGCCGTTCGTTTTTCTGACAGTAACATCTGATATGCCCAGATCTGCTATTAACAACTCTTTCAGGATTCGGGCCTTTTTATCATCTCCACTGACAATGTGTGCAACCGTTTTCGAAGACGCCGGAGCCTGTTCCATAAAAAATGTCAGCTTCTCAAGGAACCATTTATAAGCATTCTCCGTCTGCGGCAAATTCCAGTCATTAGAAGAAACCAGATACAGTTTATTTTCCGGGGTGCGATTACTGAGCGTAATCTGTTCGCTGACATTTTCACGGAATTCATACTTCCCATTTTCCCGGGAGAAAATCAGGGCTTCCCTGCCGTTGGGCCAATGATACAGGTATTCATTATGAACTTTTTCTTCATCAAAAGAAAAACCATAAGCATACCGAATCCCTCTATACATGAAAACAATTTCAAATGAAGTCGGCTCTGTCGTATTCCCAAACGGCTCAAAGGGCAGTTTCTGCCCCTTTGATATTTTCGCCATATCTCCAATAACCATATCCTTCATGGTCATAAGGGCATGCAGAACATTGCTTTTCCCGGCGGCATTGGCTCCATACAGAGCCAGTGCCGGAAGCAATGACTTTTTTTCATCTGGATGCAGCAGGCAGGATTCCAAAGACTTATCCTTGGATGCCGCAAAACTGATTACCGCAGTATCTTTAATCGAGCGATGATTTTCAATGGTAAACTGAATAAGCATAATGCAAACACCTCCCTGAATGAGTCCAGTATTTCCATTTCACGCTTATTATAACCTTCCACAGCCATAGAGTCAATATTTATCATTCGATTTTGAATTTTTTGCGCAAATTTTCAAATCAAATTTCAATCTTCTTGATTTTATCACCGGCTTCATGTTCGTCAACCTGCAAGAGAACTTTTCCGCTGATTCATCCAACGATTCGCCCACTTTTTTTGAGCAAAAGCAAGAGATAGCCTGCAAGGCTCGATCATCTATCTTAAAAATAAGAACGCCTCAAAGCCAATCATGACCCGGGGCGTTCTTATTCTTATTATGCTTCTTCCTCAGATCTGCCAGTCAGGGGCTGAGATCCATCGGTATTATCAGGAGCATTATATCTCCACATATCGTATTCCTCTTTCGTAAGCTCTCCGTT
>JAJQDV010000030.1 GCA_021202015.1 Clostridiales bacterium
CCGTCCATGAGCCACTCAATTCCGTCTTCCTCCTCCTCCTCCGAGTTCCCATTAATCCCTGTTTCCTCTTCTTCCGCATCATTTACGTAAAGCGCGGCCTGCGTCTCAAACACCTGCTCCGCCAGCTCTGTCTCTCCGGTCAGCACTCCGTAGAGCTTCACCCACTCCATCCTGCCCAGGGGGTCTGTTTCATAGCTGGAATAATCCACCAGCACGGGGATCCCAAGGCTTTCCAGTTCTTCTTTCACCTCCGGCGTGTGATAGATCATCGTGTTTTCAATAGCCAGACTGCACCCCTCCGACAGGATCAGCTCATAATCCGGCGCGGAATATTTTCCGGCGTACAGGATATCTCCCGCTTCCATGCTTTCCACAGCTTCATCAATGTACCAGCCATCCGCGTCCAGCGCGGAAAACCGGATATTCGAAAGGGCGTCCAGCGAAACAAACATATCCATGACCGCCGAAGCCGCCAGGTAGATATCTGTAACCGGCTGTGTAAGAACCGTTACAGATTCGTCCAGACCTTCCGGCAGCGTCTGTTCCCTGTAAACGCTCTGTGCTTCGGACAGTTCCTCCTCTACGGACAGGCTCTGTCCTTCGGGTATGACCAGAAACTGTCCGTCCTCCCCGATGGTGATCAGCGCATAGTCGCCCTCATAATAATCCACCCGAAAGCCTTCCGCATACTGAATATCCATGCTGTAATCCCAGGCATGGCCGGCGATGGACTCCGGCGCCGTATACTGTGAAGTTTCCACCCCCGTGCCGCAGGCGCAGCACAGACAAATGAATGCCGCCGCTATTGTCAGCGCGGCTGATTTTTTTCTCATTGTCCGCTCTTTCCTCTTTTTCCATTTCCGTTCCAGCGTACCGCGGTGATCACCACACAGACCGCCGCAATGATAAGAGCCGCACAGGCCACACGTTTTGCGGTCTGCGGGATCACAGCCTCCCCGGTAATCGATTCCCCGTCAAATGTCAACGTGTACTCAATCTCATGCGGTACACTCATTGCCGTCGTATCCGCAATCACCGTCATCGGCTCATCAAAAACCGTGATCGGTATCTCAAATACTGAATTCCCGTCTTCGTTGACCGGCAAATACGTCTCCCCGTCGATAATCATGTAATCATAATAAGGACTGCTCCACTCGATCTGCGCAAAGGCTCTTCCATCCTCCACAATCAGAACACAGGGAGATGTCACGTATGCTCTGCCGCTTCCGCCCGTCAGCTCAACATCAACGGTATACGTTCCGTCCTCCATCCCGGGGAGGACGGTATCCGAAACGGTATTTGCCGAGGCAATCTCATTCGGCGTTGCTGCTGTCAGCATCCCTGCCGCAATCACGAATACCGGCAGCCACAGCCTCCATCGTTTTCTCAATGAAACACCAACTCCTCTTTACAAGGGAAATTTTATATCTTATAATCGTTAAGATCTGTTCGTCCTATCAGGGCGAAATGCACCGGCAGACAGGAAAGGAGAAACTCATGACAGGTATTTTATACGGCACAGGCGTAGGCCCCGGCGACCCGGAACTGATGACCTTAAAATCCGTCCGCCTTATCCGCGAAAACGAAGTGATCGCCCTCCCCGGATCCGACGCCCGCGACACCGCCGCCTATCGGATCGCCGTTCAGGCTGTTCCCGAACTCGCGTCCAAAACACTTCTCCCGGTTGCCATGCCCATGGTGATGAACCGGGAGAAAATGAAACAGGTTCACCTGCAGGCTGCGGATCTCCTGGAATCTTTTCTGAAGCAGGGACAGAATGTCGTATTTCTCACCCTGGGAGATCCCACGATCTATTCCACCTTTCTGTATATACAGAGGCATATCGCAAAACGCGGCTTCCGCACGGAACTGGTGAGTGGCGTTCCGTCCTTCTGCGCCGCAGCCGCCCGGACCGGCGTTTCCCTGGCGGAATGGAATGAGCCTTTACATATCCTTCCCGCGGCTCACCACTGCCGTCAGCCGCTCGATTTCCCCGGCAATTATGTCCTGATGAAATCCGGCAGCCGGATGCCCGAGGTCAAAGACCTGCTCGACCGGAGCGGCAGAGACGTCGTAATGGTGGAAAACTGCGGACTGCCGCAGGAAAAAGTCTTTCGCGGCACAGAAGAGATTCCGGACAAAGCCGGTTACTACTCTCTGATCATCGCGAAAGAACCGCGGCAGGATGATTCTGACTTCTGAAAAAGTTGCCGCTTACTGAGGTTCTGCCCTATTAGCAAAAAACCGTTTCTGCGCGCTTTAAGCCTACTCCGCCGGCTCCGGATTTGAGACGCTGACCTTATGGTCATACCAGGTGCCCTTTGTCCCGATAATCGCCAGATCAAACTCCTCATCCAGAGCCGCGACCGGCACATCAAATCCGTAGACCACTTCCGTCGTCCCGTCGCTGTATGTAACCGTATCCTCAGTCGGCTCAATTAAATCCGCGCCGTCCTTCTGCGCATCCTCCGCGGTTCCGGTATACAGATTTACGATATTCTGCGAGACAAGAGAGATGTGGATCACCATCTCCCCGTTCTCTACGGTCAGGGTTCCCTTTCCGTCATAAGCCTCATTGACATGAAACATCGAACTGTCCGTGGTAAAATCCGCGATATACACGCCGTCCTCGAGAACCGATGCGTCGGCTTCGTTCTGTGCTTCCGCAGCAGTACTCGACCCGGCCGCGTCAATTGCCGCGGCCGTATGCGCCGCGTAAAGCTCCTGAACCGCGTCAATTCTGCCCAGTCCCGCGATCTGGGTGTCCACACTTTCAAACGAACCGGACGCCTCGAACATGCTCAGCCAGGAATCCTCATCATCTCCGGCCATGTCGTTATTCGCGTGGTCACCGGCTACAACCATCAGCGGACGAAGGACAACCTTTGTATAGCCCGCGCTCTCCACGGCCTCGATCACGGCCTCGCAGGCCGTATCCTCCGGCTCACCCTCGACCGTTCCGATAAACACATTGTCATAGCCGAGTTTATCCATCTGCGTCTGCATCTGGCTGTAGGAAACCTTCGCCGTGTGGGAGGTTCCATGTCCCATAAACACATAAGCCACTCCGTCCCCGGCGGCAGCATCCAGACTGTCATAGCCGGAATCCGCCACGGCCGCCGCAGTCACTGCCTTTGCAACCGCCGCCTTATCCTCATTGATCACAGTCGCGTCGTCGCCGACCTCACCCAGCAGCGGCTCCGCCACGGAAACACTCTCAAACTGATCCTCATACTCCGCCAGCGTCTCCATCAGCTCATCATACTCCGCGCCGTGCATCAGATGCGTCGGCTGCACAACCAGATTTTTGACACCGTTATCAACCGCACGTGCCAGCGCCTGATCGACATTGTCAATACTCTCTCCGTCGCGCGCCAGAACATGGTTGATAATGATCTGCGAGGTAAACGCGCGTCTCACGGACCAGTCCGGATAAGCCGCCTCAATGGCGTCCTCCACGCCCCTGATATCCGTCGCCCGGCTGTCATTATAGGAAGTGCCGAAGCTGACCACCAGGATCTCATTTTCCCCGATCCCGTCCTGATTGCGCGGGTCGTCCTGAGACGCGTCCCCGGTATCCCTTCCGAAATAATCCGGATCGGCATTCTCCCCCTCCACCAGTTCCTTCTGCGCGTCTGTCAGCGCGTCCCACGCCGCCTTCGCCGCCGCGCACTGTTCCTCTGTTTCCTCCGTCCATTCCTGGACATAAATGGCATCAATCATCGCCGCCACCTCATCTGCTGCCGCCTGATCCGCGTCCTCTGCAGTTTCTTCCGTTTCCGCGCTCGCATCCGTCGATACTGTCTCCTCCGTACTGCCGCATCCGGCAAAAACCAGACCGGATACCATGGCAGCTGTCAGTAAAACAACCAGTTTTCGTTTCATATTACTCCTCCTTTTCTTAACTACGAAAAAACCCTTATGAATCTCATAAGGGCACTCGTAAAAGGCGCAATATACATATCAAAAGCAAGGCTCGTCCCTTCATCAGAGAAACGAACCGCGGCTATCCTCCCTGCCCGGCCGTACAGCAAATGCATACGAACACAGCAGTCTCTGCATGCTGCAAATGAATGCGAAGACGACTGCCTCTCCCTGCTGCAAATGAATGCAAAAGCAGCTGCCTCTCCCTGCTGCGGATGCATATAAAGAGACAAAAGGCTCAAGCCGTATAAATAAGATATGCACAGCGACCAGTTACTCGTGGCCCGGGGAATATCCCCCTGCTGTTCCCTGTACCTTCATCATTTCTCCATCGTAAACTTCCGTGAAAGCACATACAGGCAGGTCTCCTGACTTACGGATCCTCACGCAGAGCCGCCTTCCCGATCTCTCAGTGACGTCCCGGTCCGCTTTGTCATGATCAGAAGCAATTTCAATCGTTCTCTTCTCCGACAGAGCGGCATACCGTGGCCCGGCATTCCCCGATTACAGTGACGAGTTCGTACAGGATTTTCACCTGTTTCCCTTTTCACCGGACAGACCCGATCTTTCCGAATCTGTCCGACACCTGTGCATAATAAAATAACACAATCCCTCCGCAAAATCAATACTGTTTGAGCTCTTGTCTGTATTATTATTTATAAAGAGTTACTGTTCACAGGCTAGCCAGCCTGTGAACGTAACACGCTCCGCGGGATGCACACAAAATGCTAAAAAACAGCATTTTAGCGCTGGCTCGCAGCCACTCAGCGGTGTGAGTGACTGACGAGTGAACAGTAACTATGAAGAGTCTCCTCCACCCGCAGCAGTTCATTATACTTCGCGGTCCGCTCCCCGCGGCAGGGAGCACCGGCCTTGATCTGCCCGCAGTTCAGTGCTACGGCAATATCCGCGATGATGGCGTCCTCCGTCTCGCCGGAGCGATGGGACACGATGGTCTGATAGCCCGCCCGCTTTGCCGTGACGATCGCCTCGAAGCTCTCGGAAAGCGTTCCGATCTGATTCACCTTGATCAGAATCGCGTTTCCCGCTTTTTTCCGAATTCCCTCTTTCAGCCGCGTTGTATTCGTGACAAAAAGGTCGTCCCCGACCAGCTGTACCTGATCTCCGATCCGCCGGGTCATCTCCGCCCAGCCGTCCCAGTCGTTTTCGTCCAGTCCGTCCTCGATGGAAACGATCGGATATTTCGCGACCAGCTTTTCATAGTACGCGATCATCTCCTCTGTGGTGCGGTGTACCGCGACGGAGATCGTATCCGCCAGCCGTCCGTTTGTCTCAGCTATCGGGAGCTTTTCCGACGGGGTATGCAGGATCTCCTGCACGATATTATCGGAACAGCGCACGCCTGTGCCCGAATGCTCTTCCCGGCTGTGCCCGGAGACATTGACCGGAGCCGTGATACCGCACTGCGCAGCCAGAAGTTCCGCCTCTTTCCGCCTGCTCTCCCTGGGAAAATCGTACAGCGCGGAGTCCTTATTATAGAGCTCGCTCGCGGCCACATCCAGGGCAAACGCGATCTGCATGCCGGGTTCGTATCCGGCTTCCCGCACCGCCCGCATCAGATAGTCGAGAACCTCCTCCGTATCCTTCAGATCCGGCGCAAAACCGCCCTCGTCACCCACGGCCGTCGCATATCCGTCCCTTTCCAGGATTTCTTTCAGCGTATGATAGATTTCCGTACACCAGCGCAGCCCCTCCCGGAACAGAAAATCTCCCTTCTCGTCCTTCGCCCCCACCGGCAGGATCATAAACTCCTGCACATCCACGGTGTTTGCCGCATGGCGGCCTCCATTCAAAATATTCATCATGGGAATGGGCATCCGGATCCCGTATACGCCTCCCAGATAACGGAACAGCGGCTGGTTCAGCGCCTTTGCGCTTGCCTTCGCGCAGGCCATGGATACGGACAGCATGGCGTTCGCGCCGAGGTTGCATTTATTCTCCGTGCCGTCCGTACATTTCAGAATCTCATCGATCTGAACCTGATCCGACGCGTCCTTTCCCAGCAGAACCGTCCGGATGCGGTCGTTGACATTGACCACCGCCTGACGCACGCCCAGCCCGTGATAGCGTCTGCTGTCGCTGTCCCGCAGCTCCCGCGCTTCATGCTCTCCGGTGCTGGCGCCGGACGGCACGCCGGCCCTTCCGGTAAAAACATGCCCGTCCGCACGAACCTTTACCTCCGCTTCCACGGTGGGGTTGCCTCTCGAATCCAGAATTTCTCTCGCGTATACATCCACAATCTCGAAATATGCTGCCATTATCACATCCTGTCGCAGCGTTTTATTGTAAAAACGCCGCGTCCTTTCCGTTTTTTTCTATTTATTTCCAAACGGAAAGGAAAATATGCGGGTCACTGCAGATTTTGAGAATATTGCATCCGATTACGATGACACGGCGTTTTATATACTCTGTTTTTCATTTTCATCCCCGTCCTTCTCCGGATTTTCAAATAATTTCTCTATCCTCTTCTTTCTGCGCTTCAAAACGAATCGACCGATCACAATCAGGATTGCCGCAATCACCACGACCACTATAATGAACGGAAGCGCGCCCAGAAATCCGATCGCGAAATTTTTAAATCCCTGTCCAACGCGGTAGACATTATCGCTGAATCTTGTCCGCACACTCTCCCCGAATGTTACCGCTGCCGCGGAAGTCTCACGTTCCACCTCGTCGATGCTCAAGTACACCGTACTGTAATTCACCCGGTTATCATACACACGAAGCTGGGATTCGTAACTCTCAATCTCATACCGCACCTCGGTCAGCTGCGACTGGATTGCGATGATGCTTTCCACGGAATCCGCCTGCTCCATCATCGCAAGCAGAGACTCCTGCTCTGTCCGGAGCGCCGTAAGATGACTCTCCATATCTACGTAAGTCAGCGTCACGTCCTCCGTACTCTCGCTCGTGTAGGTCACGTTCGCATTCTCCCCGACCAGCGACACAAACTCGTCCAGGCTGTCCGCCGGAATGCGAATCGTCAGATAAGACCAGCGGCCGGCGGTGCTTCCGGATGAGCCGCCGGTCTCCGAGCTCTCAACATAGCCGCCCAGCTCCTCCGTTTTCGATTCCAGCTGTGCGATCAGCTCATCGAATTCTGTCGTCTCAACCGTCATGTCCACAGTTTTGATCAGCTTCTGCGAATCGGAAGACTCCGCGGCGGCGGATTCGTCCGCTTCCGTATCTGCGGAACTGCCGACGAAGTTACCCGCGTCATCGTATTCCTTCTCCGCGGTTTCTGCCTCATCATAATCGTACACTTCATCTCCTGTCGCGGCATTATCTGCTGTATCCCCCGCCGCGGCGTACTCTTCTGTATATTCGTAAGCGTCCTCCGTGTCCGCAGCCTTGTCCCAGCCATAGGCTTCCGTTGTCTCTGTGGCGGCTGTGTCCGACGAGGCTGAACTGTCTGCAGCCGAGCTGCCGCAGCCGGCCAGTATGCCCGCGAATGTCAATGCTGCGGCTGTAAAAAAAACAAATAAAACCTTCCCTCTGAATCCTTTTTCTTTTTTCATATACTTCCCCTTTCAGTTCTGTCTGGCTTTGTACAAAATTTGCTTAAATTTCAAACACCACCGTCAGCGTGTGAAATTCTTCATCCTCCGACTGCACTTCCTTTGTCAGACGCCAGGTTCCCTCTCCCAGTTCGCCGTACAGATCCGACCAGTCTACTGTCAGCGTGGCGGTCTCCCCATCCCGCACAATGTAAACCAGATCCTTAAACACACCGTCATACCGCTGCTCTGCGGCCTCCCACGTACCGGACTCCGCATCATATATCTCAATCGTATAATAGCTTCCGTAATAAATCTCCGCGCCGGTCTCATTGGTCAATGCCAGTTCCATGGAACGTGCGGTGCAGCTGCTCACCGTCACGGAAAGCCCTTCCAGATCGATTTCCGCCTGGGCCGCAGAAAAAGTCCCGTCATCCAAACCCGCATCATCCGTACCGGCATCGTTCCTGTCCGCATCTCCGGACGCGGCTTCTGATTCCTCTGCCGCATCCGTCGTCTCTTCCGTTGCCGCCACTTCCGACTCCGCCGCCGTATCCGTGGCTGACGAATCGGAGGTTGTCAGGCCGCCAGTTCCCCGATAGATCATCCATCCGGCGCCGAGCACAACCACACAGACGATGCACGCGGCAGCTGCCCGCAGGGACGTCCTGCTCCCGGCAATTTTTCTGAAAAAACCGCTCTTCGCATCGTTGCCGTCCTGTACCGGCATTTTCTCTGAATCCGTTCCCCGCGCAGTTCCTTCCTCCTGCGCCAGAAGAAGTTTCATTCTTTTCAAAAAACGTTCCGAAAAAGTATGTTGTCGAACCAGTTCTTCCGTCGACGGAACCTGCGCCGCCTCCGCTTCCATATATTCCAGAAGAACCTCTCTCAAAATATCCTGCGATTTGTGGTTCATTCTCAGCCTCCCTCCATGCAATACTGTTTTCGACTATCTACCGGCAGCTACTCTGCCAGTAATCCCTGCAGCTTCTTCCGGGCGCGGAAAATGCGCACATTTACGGTCTTCGGCGACACCCTGAGCAGATCCGCGATCTCCCTGTCGCTCAGTTCATGCAGATATTTATACTCAAAAACGACCCGGTAGATCTCGTCCAACTGCGCCACCGCCGACAGTATCCTCTCATAATTCTCCCTGACAAGAAAGGCATCCAGAAGATCCTCCTGCGTTTCCCCGTCCTCTCGCTCCGTAAAAGCCTCCTCCGTGACGCCTTTTTGCCGGCGGATCATATCGACCGCTTTGTTCTTTACGATCGTCGCCAGAAAATTCCGGGTTGCGGGGCTTTCAACTTCCCCCACCTTATCCATATGACGGGTCAGAGCCAGAAAAGCCTCCTGCACGGCGTCCTCCGCCAGCCAGGCGTCCCGCAGGCGTTCATTCGCCAGATACCACAGAAAATACCGGTATTTTTCATAGATCAGGCTGAATTTGTTTTTCTCCTCCTCGCTGTCGAGCATCGCTAAAAACAGTATCATAACATCCCCTGCCTTTTCATTCGAATGATTTTCAAGGCGCTTATAAAAGCTCTTTTATTTATCATAACGCAAAATTCCTGTAGTTTACTACAGGAATTCTGAAACATTTCTTATTTTTATTTTCGAGCCGCCCGAAGGAAACGCACGACCCGCAGATCAACGCACTCGCCGTAAGCGGATGCCTGAGGATGACAGGCACACATCCGTGCATCAGGGCGCGGAAACCGACACGGACACCTCATTCGAACTCCGGAAAACAGTTTCGCTCGACCCCACCTGATTCACCACGACGGAGATTTCTCCCTCTCCCGATCCGGAAACAGATGCAAGAAGCTCATTTCCCGAGACATACTCCGTCTCAACCGCCTCACCATTTATGTATACAACACTCGAGGGCGTAAAATTCTCACCGGTGATCACAATTTCCTCTCCATCCCCGCTTATCTCAGCGGCTTCAATGACCACGTCCTCCACGCCCATGACCAGATCGGAGGCCTCATATTTCTGCTCGCCGCCATAACTGTACAGTTCACCGTAGAGCAGGTCGTACTGGAGCAGCTCCCAGTCTGTTACATAGGAGGCGTCCCCTGTGGTTCCCGCGCTCATGGCAGACTGGTGGTATGTAAACAGGGTTCCCTCATGGATATCCAGCTGATCGGTAATATAAGCCATAAGCTGATACGCAGCCAGATCAGCATCCGCCTCCTCCAGGCCGAAATTATTCCAGGTCGCGTAGGTGGTCTGATAAATACTGCCGTTATTCATATCCTCATCGGCAAGGCCCATCGTCGGCAGATGATCCCCGTAGAGAACCACGATCGTTTTCTCATCGCGCTCTTCGAGCATCGCGATCAGATCTCCGATAAACGCGTCCACCTCATGCAGCTCGTTGATATAATATTCCCACTGATAGTGCTCCTCCTCAGTCTCGCCGCCGGTCACCTCGATCTCCGGATCCTCGAAAACCTCCTCTGTCGGATAGCTGCCATGACTCTGCACCGTGATGGTAAAGACAAAATCCGACTGATCTTCCGTGGAGTCCAGGGCTTTCTGCGTCTCCCCGACCAGGATACTGTCTGTGGGCCAGGTGCCGTATTCGTTGTATTCCGTGATGTTCATCAGTTCCTCGCTGGTGAAGCTGTCAAATCCCATCTGCGAAAAAACGGTCGCGCGGCTGTAGAAATTGCCGCTGTTGTTATGTATGGCGTGCGTGCCGTAGCCCAGCTGAGACAGATCGTCGGCGATACTCTCGCAGACCGTCTCTTTTAACACGGTCTTATACGGATACTCTCCCAGGCCGAAGAACTGGATGCCCATGCCCGTCAGCACCTCGAACTCCGTATTCGCCGTCCCGGCGCCCACCACGGGCACGGTCAGATAACCGGAGGTATAGTTTTCCATAAGATTGTGAAAATTCGGAATCGGGTCCTCAGAATATTCGAGAAAATTCAGCTCATACGGATCGATAAACGTCTCCAGCTGAACAAATATGATATTCGGCAGATCGTCCGTATCCGCGGACGTTTCCTCCGTTTCCACGGAATCGAGGATAGCCGTGATCGTTTCTTCGCTGTAGTTGTCCGGCTTCGACATGCCGGTGTCCACGGCACTGGCGGCAAAACAGTATACAAATCCGTACTCCTGATATCCCTCCGCGAGATTTCCGAAATAGCCCGCCAGGATATTCGACTGAATCGCCGCTCTTGTGATTGCGGGCAGCGCAAGAACGAGCACCGCGATAAAGGCCGCATTCCGGAGCCGGTGGATCTTTCCCTGATACTTCGGGCCACGGAGGGCAATGAACACGAGAAAAACGGCCAGACAGCCCAGCGCGATAATGATCGCCGCCTCCTCCGCCGTCGACAGATACTTGCTGTTGTCCATGGCAAACAGGTCGCCGACCAGTTTCAGATCCGTAAAATTGAACGGCGTCACGCGGTTGGCCAGGACACATCCGTTGATGATCCCGAGTACCAGCCAGAAGATACAGATAATGAAGCGGACAAACATCCGCCGTTTAAAAAAATAGAGGATCAGCAGCGTCACAAAGATCAGCAGCGCGTTGTACAGAAAAGTCAGCGGGGCTCCGAAGGAAAACTGAAACGCCGAAATCAGAGAGTGTCGGGAAATACTCTCGATCACCAGAACGAGCACACAGGCCAGCAGACCGTCAAACAGCAGCGAAAACCTTTTAAAAAACGCGAATTTCACGAATATCCCTTCTTTCATCCGATTGCGAATCGCACCCTGTAAATCCCCGCGAAATGTTTTATCCTGCAAAAAAAGCTGCCCGGATACTATGACAAAAAACCAGGTATGCCATATTTCACCAAATTTTACGCATTAATTGCATATGGTAGACCTGATTTTTACCTTTGTCAAGCACGTTTTATCATGTTTTATCAATTCTTAAGAATTGGCGTAAAATCATGGGTTTCAGCGGTTTTCTCCTCCGTCTTTATTCGTCATGATTTTTTCTATTGGGTTATTTATTGGGTTATTTTGATCGCCATTGGGTTACGGATTGGGTTAAAAAACCGCCCCTGTGTGAAGCGGTTTTTAGTGCTATGAAATTTTAATCTTCCCCTCCAGATTCTTAAATGAATCCTGCTTTGCCTCAGCTGTCGCTTTATTATATATATTCATTGTGGTTGCTATGTCAGCATGTCCGGCGATCTCCTGAATCACCTTCAGGTTGGTTTCGTTCTCACAAAACCTTGTGATGAATGTGTGCCTCAGATTATGGACGCTGAATTTCGGTAATAATAACGGTTCCCGGCATTCCTTTTCCGCCTCGCCGGTCTCCTGCTTATTATATGCCCGGATGATGCAGTTGATCGTATAATCGACGGAGGCTTTTGTATAGGGTGTTCCGTTTGTTGTCGTAAAAACAAAATCGGCGTATCCGTCTACGCAAGCATTACAGCCGCCCAACATCATTTGTTTCTGACGTTCTTTTAAAAAAGCTGACTTAACCTCCGGCAGCATTGGGATAGTGCGTATCCCTGCTTTTGATTTTGGTGTCCCTATATGAAAAACGCACTTTTCGCCATCTCTTTTGTAATAGTTCATGGTACGCTCTATGCTAATCGTGCGCTTCTTAAAGTTCAGATCATGCCACTGCAGACCGGTCAATTCACCGACTCGCATCCCTGTGCCAAGAAAAACCGTAAACATTGGAAGCAGATAACTGAATCTCGAATCCTTTACAAAATCAATAAATGCTGCCTGCTCCGGAATGCTTAAGGCAATTCGGGCCTTTTTCTCGTAATGGTTCTCAAGCTTGATTTCCTTCATGACTCCCTCTGTCGGATTGCTGTCAATCAGGTTGTCACGGACAGCAAGCGCAAAAACTGAGTACAGGACAGTATTTACATGATCAACGCTCCCAATGGAAAGTGACTTGTCCTGAATCAGCCTGTTGTAATGGTTTCTCACATCAGAAAAGCGAATCTCGCTTACATTCCGCCTCCCCAAGCTGTCACGGATATGATTATCATACAGCGTTCTGTAACTCAGTTCCGTTGTTTCCTTCAAGCCCCTCTTTCCGCTCATAAAATGCTCAAACTGATCGTTTAAGGATGTTCGGCGTTTATCAGCGGATGATCTGCCCTTTCTTCTATCCTCCTCAATCTCTTTTTCCTTCTCCCTGAGTGATTCCCCGTCTCCCCTCGCTCTCTTCCGGTCAACTTCGCGCAGCCACGGAGAATAGACAGCATATCTCTTGCCATCCAGATCAGTATATCTATAACAATAAGTGCCGTTTTTCAGCTGATCCTCTCCGGACTTCATAAGAATACCATTGCTGTCTTTTTTCATGCTCTTTCTGTTTCCTGCAGTACTGGCTGTACACATCCGGCAGTGCTGCCTTTAATGCCTTACTGTCGAGACGGTTGCTGATGACCTCTTTCCACCGGACAATGAAATTCTTGGTTCTTACCTCGTCCAGGCCTTTTCTCTCCAGATCATTTTTCAGTTCGGACTTGATGCTGTCCGCCTGCTCCTGCAGGAGTGTGATCTGCTCTTCCAGCGCGTTCAGTTTGCTGACCCGGTTCTCAATCTGTCTCTCTGTCATGATGTTATCCTCCTTTGCTGTGTGGTGGTTGGGAACCGCCCCGGCAGGCTTTAAGGCTATCTTAGGCTTCGTGGCCATCCCATTCTTCCCTTATCCCTCACCGGCGTTATGCTTAGCAGTCTTCGGTATGCGCTTCACGCTTCATCGCTTTCAACTTCGCGGTTCCCTGTTTTCCTGTTCCTTATGATATAAGTATAGCATATGGGTACACATATGTCTATTGGCACACCATACAAGTATATGGGTACACATATGTAAATATTTGTATATATTGTATATGGACACACGTATTGACTTATGATATAATTCTATTGTAAGGTGGAAAAGATACACTTTGTTTCTCCGCCCACATGGAAACCAGTCATTAAAGGAGAGCCAACATGCCAAACGAAAAGAAAAGCACTTACAAAGGACAGACCGATGCCAGAAGGAAAGCCAGTGCGAAATACCTCAAAGAATCCGTTGAAGATGTCCGCATCCGTGTTCCAAAGGGTCAGAAAACTGTTATCAAGGAACACGCTGAGCAGCAGGGGGAAAGCATGAACGCCTTTGTTATTCGTGCCATCACTCAGACCATGCAGCAGGACAGCATACAATCCAACCAGTAAGCGTATACTATTCATGAAAGGACGTGACACTATGAGTAACAGAGAACTTGCAAAGCAACTGATAGACCAGATACCGGAAAGCAAACTGTTTTATATCGTCTCTTATCTGCAGGGTGCGGCTGTTCCGGATGAAATACCGAACGCTGAGACCATAGCCGCTATGGAAGAGCTTGAAAACGGCGGCGGCACACTCTTCAGGGGAAGCACTGAGGATTTAATGGCTGAGCTGATGGAGGGATGATATGCTTGATGTAAGATACTCCACCAGATTCAAGAAGGATGTTAAGCTCTGCTCGAAACGCGGCTGTGATATGTCAAAGCTGCAGCAGGCGATTGATACGCTCCGCATCCCTGCGCCGCTTCCGTCAAAGAACGATGACCACAATCTGACCGGAAACTACACCGGATGCCGTGAATGCCATTTAGAGCCGGACTGGTTACTGATCTATAAGCAGATTGACAATGAACTACGCCTTGACCGTACCGGCACGCACTCCGATCTGTTCAAGATGTGATCCTGCTGCCCCTTGACAGCTCCGGCAGAATGCCATATCATAAGAACAGGTTTTGCAAACCGCATAATGTTACAGGTTATGTGTTCGGCTAGACACTATTACGTTGCAGGAAAGATGTTATGGAAATCGGCAGGAAGAAAACACTTACCCTGTCCTGTACTTTTCGGAATGGGCTAATGAGGAAGAGCAGATACTAATCAAAACGAATTATTGTTCTGAAAATGAATATATCAATAAATTTCTCAATCGCCTTGCAAGAATATCGAACATGAAGGAAAAAGGTGATATTGAGCAAGAGGATTATGACATCCTCCTCGAAAAATATTTGAGTGATGTTCCGGACAAATGAACACATTCCCTCCTGCTGCCACGATTCACTGATTTACAGCAAGACAAAAAACGGACAGCCTCGGAAGCTGCCCGCCACTCATTATTTAAACACGTGTAAGCGGCTGAAACTCTATCTTTACCCGCATACCTAACCCCGCCGCCAACCGCCGCATGGTCTTTATTGACGGGTTACCGCTGCCACTTTCAAATTTGCTTATATCACTTTGTGATATGCCGGTCTTTTCCGCAAGCTGCTTCTGTGTCATGCCGGTTTCACGCCGCGCGTCAATCATGGCCTGCATGAAAGAAAATTCCGGTTCCAGCGCATCATACTCTGCCCGGAATTCAGGATCTTTTAATTGTTCCTGCAGATAATCATTAAAATTCGTCATTGCCTGTTTTCCGTCCTTTCTAAAAATTCCGTCCGGTATCGCTTCGCCTTTTCAATTTCGTTTGCCGGTGTCTTTTGCGTTTTCTTCACAAATCCATTCGTCAGGATAGCTTTGTTGCCGATAAAGAAAAAGTATAGTACCCGCGTTATATTATTCCCCATCTGCGCCCGCAATTCAAATATTCCATCCCCTAACGGCTTCGACAGAGGTTCCCGCAGTTCGTTTCCGTTTTCCTGCAGCAGTCCGATTGTTCGAACCATCTTTGCACGCATTTATCGATCAAGACTATCTAAGAATTCAAGTGCCGGTTCCGACCCGTCCGGTGCATCATAAAATATGACTTCAATTTTTCCCATGTTAGTATATCCATTGTTATTGGTTTTATCCGATATCCATTATATATGTTTTATCCGATATTGTCAATATCACTGAATCGGATTCGAAATGCTGTCGAATATTTCCGGTATTCCGTTTTTTCTTTAAACGTACAGATAAACAGGTGGTTCCGGAGGATTTTTTTTATTCCATTGGGTTATCATTGGGTTATTTTCCGTTATTTTTGGCTTATGGAATGCCGAAAAAGCAAGGAAATCCAAGGGTTTTTCAAAAATCGTTGACATTATTTTTACAAATGTCAATATTATTTTTCTTAAATTTTTCTTGTCCGGCGTCGTTTTTATGCGTCAGGCTACAGCGGCTACGTTTATTCAACATGAGGCAAAGAACATTTATTCATTCTACGTCCTCAATCTGCCAGTCGATCGGCTCCAGCCCGTTCGCCTCGAGGAACGCATTCGCCCTGCTGAAATGCCTGCATCCGAAAAAACCGCGGTACGCCGAAAGCGGACTCGGATGCGGCGCTTCCAGAATCAGGTGCTTTGGATTATGCAGCATGGATTTTTTCATCTGCGCCGGGCGGCCCCAGAGCAGGAAAACGATCGGGCGGTCCTCCCGGCTCACCGCCTCGATGACCGCGTCCGTAAACTGCTCCCAGCCGATGCCGCGGTGGGAATTTGCCTGGTGCGCCCGTACGGTGAGTACCGTATTCAGCAGAAGCACCCCCTGTTCGGCCCATTTCACCAGATAACCGTTATTCGGGATCCGGCAGCCGAGATCGTCATGCAGCTCCTGGTAAATATTCACGAGAGACGGCGGCATCTCCACATCCGGTTTCACGGAAAAGCAGAGTCCGTGCGCCTGACCGTCAATGTGATAGGGGTCCTGGCCGAGTATCACCACCTTCACCTGATGCAGCGGCGTCAAATGAAAAGCGTTGAAGATATCGTCTGCGGCGGGAAAAATTCTCCGCGTGCGGTATTCCTCCAGAACCTTCGTATATAAATCTCTGTAATAGGGCTTGCGAAACTCCGCGCTCAGCGGCTTCGCCCAGTCATTTGTAATCGGCGGCATATGTACTCTCCTCTTCCTTCCGATTCCCACGGTCCGGCAAATGATTTTCAATACGCTTCAGCATGTCGGCACATTCTTTCGTATCAACGTCTTACAGATACTCCGCGCCCGGCAAGATACTCCTTCAGATCCGCGATTTCCATCTCCCTGTAATGAAACAGCGAGGCGGCCAGCGCCGCGTCCGCCTTTCCTTCCGTCAGCGCGTCATAAAAATGCGCCATCGTACCGGCTCCGCCGGAGGCGATCACCGGGATCGACACATTCTCCGAGATCGTCCGGGTGAGGTCAATGTCATACCCGGCCTTTGTCCCGTCACAGTCCATGCTGGTGAGAAGGATCTCGCCGGCGCCCAGATGGTCCGCCTGCATCGCCCATTCCACGGCGTCGATGCCCATATCAATCCGGCCGCCGTTTTTATAGATATTCCAGCCGCTGCCGTCCTCCCGGCGTCGAGCGTCGATGGCGACGACCACGCACTGGCTGCCAAACTTTTCCGCCGCCTCCGAGATCAGGTTCGGATTCATGATTGCCGCGGAATTAACGGAGATTTTGTCAGCCCCCTCGCGCAGCAGCATCCGGAAATCCTCCACCGTCCGGATCCCGCCGCCGACCGTAAATGGGATAAACACAGTCTCCGCAACCTTTCGCACCATATCAACGACGGTAGCGCGGGCATCCGAGGAGGCCGTAATATCCAGAAATACCAGTTCATCCGCGCCCGCCCTGTCATAGGCCGCGCCGATCTCCACGGGATCCCCCGCATCCCTGAGATTTACAAAATTGACCCCCTTCACTACACGGCCGTTATTGACATCGAGGCACGGGATAATTCTCTTCGTAAACATAAAACTCCTCTCGTGTTCATACTTTATTCATGGGGTTAGACCCCGGTAAAAAAACATAAACTTTCTAAAATTTTATAAAAATTCACCGGGTTAAGTAGACTGGCTCTTTGCAAAGCCAGCCCCTCCAAGAACCGGACGT
>JAJQDV010000012.1 GCA_021202015.1 Clostridiales bacterium
GTTTTACAAGGCTGTGTAACCAGTTAGTGTAACTTTATTGCAGAGTTCACATATACCAGTATTCTAACACATTTTTTGCAACCATGCAACACATGCTACAATAAAAATGTTAAAATTTGACATGAAAAATGCTTTATTTGCAACAAAAAAAGAGAGGTGTTAACCTCTCAAAGTGTTTAACTACCGGTGCTTTTTGCATGTCACTGATCATAACTCGTTCGGTGCTGCGGTCTGTTTCGGCTAAAGCGGCAGAATACATAGTGATCAACTCCTCCGGTGTGGTACGAAATTCGAAGACTTCCCGGTAAACGTCGGAGAAAACAGGGAATTTACGTATCAGCTCATCAATACGTGCAAGGCTGCGGGTGGTAAGTGCCGTGAGCCAAGCTTCCAACGGTGTTGCGATGTTTTTATTCTGCATGACCCGGTTGGATTTGTCAAGGCAAATATACTGCAAATGAATCTGACCCGCGTCTTGTTTTTTTCCGGAATATAAGTTACAATGATTTCACTCAGCATTGGCGGAAGGAAGGAGAGGATTGTTTTGGAACCGTTATTTGATTTTGTCGATGAGGAGGCAGCCGCGGAGGATGTGGAGCTCGAGACCTCTCAGCTCCCGCAGGTGAACGATTATCTGGTCAATACGAAGCGGCTGGAACAGCTTTTCTTTTTTTATGAGGCGGGGATGCGCCAGATGACGACGAAGCTGCAGATCCTCGACCGGGAGTTCCAGCACAGCAACGACCGGAACCCCATCGAGAACATCAAATCCAGGCTGAAGTCGCAGGAGAGTATTTTGAAAAAGATGGAGAACCGCGGCCTTCCGTTGACGATCGGCAGCATGGTCAACAATATTTTCGACATCGCGGGTATCCGGGTGATCTGCCCTTTTATCACGGATGTTTACCAGATTGCGCAGATGCTGCTCTCGCAGTCGGACGTCGAGCTGATCCAGATGAAGGATTACATAAAGGACCCGAAGGAGAACGGCTACCGCAGCCTGCATCTCATCGTGAAGATCAAAGTCTTTCTGTCAAATACGACGCATCAGGTGCCGGTGGAGATCCAGCTGCGCACGATTGCGATGAACTTCTGGGCCAGCACCGAGCACCAGCTCCGCTATAAAAAGGATAAGGAATTTACACCGCAGATGCATCAGCGGCTGAAGGAGTGCGCGGATCTGATGGCGGACGCCGATTATCAGATGCAGAAGCTGGCGGAGGAGATCCGATTCTGAATTCTTTTATTTTTATGGCTTCCGGTTTTTCATCATATTCAGGATCAGATCCGTTTTCCTGCGTTCCTCCGGTGACATGGATTCTTTCAGGTGTTCGATGATAAAATCGGTTTCGTTTTCAGAAAACCGTATTCCCTTACTTTTTGCTTTCCCGGAGAAGGCCATGAGCAGCGCCATCATGTCTTTGGCATTGCCTGTTTTTTTCTGATTCATAAAATTCAGAATGAACTCCAGCTTTTCCGGAGTCAGATTCTGAAATGCGGGATTTGTTCTTAATTCTTCTGAGTCCATAGGGGAATTTCCTTTCTGCAATATATTGATGATTCGATTGTTTCTTACAGGAACGAGGAACGGCTGCCTCTGCCGTTCGCATCCGGCGCGACTGTATAGGATAAATAAACAGGATGCTTACAGGAGCGGATCTTCGCCCGTCATGGCCGCGTAGGAGGCGTACATATCGAAGAAGCCGATCATGGATTCAATGTGTTCCTGCTCCTGCGGCGTACAGAACTCCTTCATGGCCTGCAGCATATTTTTCGTACGTTCCGCCGGAGTATCGCTTTCCCGGGAGGAAAATTCGGCGGACATAAGCTCCGCTCCTGTGTCAAACAGCTGCATGGTCTTCTGCAGCTCAATCAGCCGGATGAGGAAGGAAATGGTGCGCTGCTGTGATTCCTGAAAGTACGGCACCATCGCTTTCAGGATCTGCAGATCCCGGCTTCGGATCAGCGTATCTATGACAGGCTGTTTTGTGTTTGTCTCGTCCATGTTTACCTCCGAAAGTGTGCGGGTGGGATGGTTCTTTTCTATACTATGATTTTTACCGGCGGATATGACGAAAAATGAAAGATTTGCCTACAAGGTATACCTTCCAGGCACTCGTGAACCCATGCGCTTCGCGCGGAAATCAAAAGGTATGACATTTTGATTCCGGCATCATAAAATATATGAAGTGCAGGTAATGAGCCGTGCAACAACAGAGCGCTGAAAGAAATAGAATAAAAGGGATGAAGAGGAAAGTTTTTAAAGATGAGACGAATCATATATGACGGCGACAGCTTTTATGAGCTGGATGAGGAATGCATGAGACAGAAGGAGGAGACGGAGAGGCGGAAAGAGACAAAAGAGAAGGGAAACAAAAGAGAAAGGGGACAAAAGAGAGAGAATCGAAAGTAAGGTGCAATGCACCAAAGTTTCGATTGAGTGTAGTGTAAAAACCCCGGCGCCGTGATGTGCGCCGGGGCTTTTCAGGAGGAAGACCGGTACAGCGTCAGAAGCAGCCGAAGCCGTTTCCATTGCCGCAGCAGCAGAGCAGCAGGCAGATCCAGATCAGGCTCTCGCCGCAGCCGCAGCCCTCGCCGTTTCCGGAGAAGCAGGATCCGCCGTTGTTTCCGAAGATGATCAGAAGCAGGATGATCCAGATAATGGAATTGCACCCCGTGTTCTCCGTACCGCATCCGCAGTTTGTAGCAGCTAAATCACTCATGTTTCAGCCTCCAAATATCTTTTTACAGTTCATACTATGTGAACAGCCGGTCCGGGTTTCCAAATATCTTGACAAAAAAATAAAATTGTGGGTATTATGTAACAGATAAAAGCTTCGAGAAAGTGAGGAGAGCAGAATGAAAAAAATCAGCATGAAGACACCGATCGTGGAGATGGACGGGGATGAGATGACCCGTATCCTCTGGCAGTATATCAAGGATGAACTGCTGCTTCCCTTTGTAGATCTGAAGACGGAGTACTATGATCTCGGTCTGGTCCGCCGGAATGAGACGGATGATCAGA
This sequence comes from Clostridiales bacterium, assembly GCA_021202015.1. Lineage (GTDB taxonomy): Bacteria > Bacillota > Clostridia > Lachnospirales > Lachnospiraceae > Eubacterium_I. The sequence continues at coordinate 3,026 of JAJQDV010000012.1, forward strand.
TCACCATCGACGCCGCGAATGCGACGAAGAAGTACGGGGTCGGGGTGAAATGCGCGACGATCACGCCGAACGCCGCCCGTGTGAAAGAATATAATCTGAAAGAGATGTATAAGAGCCCGAACGGCACGATCCGCGCGATCCTGGACGGAACCGTGTTCCGCGCACCGATCCGGGTGAAGGGCATCGAACCCTGCGTGAAGAACTGGAAGAAGCCGATCACGATCGCCCGTCACGCCTACGGTGATGTGTACAAGTCCAGTGAGATGGTCATTCCCGGACCCGGGAGGGTGGAGCTCGTGTATACGGCGCAGAGCGGAGAGGAGACCCGCGTGACCGTCCATGATTTTCAGGGCGCGGGCGTGGTACAGGGACAGCACAATCTGAACGGTTCCATTTCGAGCTTTGCGCGGAGCTGTTTTAATTATGCGCTCGATACGAAACAGGATCTCTGGTTCGCGACGAAGGACACGATCTCCAAAAAATACGACCATACGTTTAAGGATATTTTTGAGGAGATTTTCGCGGCGGAGTACGAGGAGAAGTTCAAAGAAGCCGGAATTACATATTTTTACACGCTGATCGACGACGCCGTGGCCCGCGTGATGAAGGCTGAGGGCGGTTTTATCTGGGCCTGCAAGAACTACGACGGCGATGTGATGAGCGATATGATCTCCTCTGCCTGTGGTTCCCTCGCCATGATGACTTCCGTTCTGGTGTCTCCGTCCGGCGTCTATGAGTACGAGGCGGCGCACGGGACCGTGATGCGTCATTATTACAAACATCTGGCCGGTGAAGAGACCTCCACGAACTCCGTGGCGACGATTTTTGCCTGGACGGGCGCGCTGCGGAAACGCGGCGAGATGGACGGTTTGACGGATCTGACGCGGTTCGCGGACAACCTGGAGAAGGCCTGCATCAATACGATCGAGTCCGGGAAAATGACGAAGGATCTCGCGCTGATCACGGACATGCCGGATCCCACGGTGCTGAACAGCCTGGATTTTATCAAGGCTGTGAGGGTGACGCTTGAGGGCATGTACGCATAGAAAGCCGATGCTGCTTTATTAGGAAGGATAAATGCAGCAAAAGGAGTATATGTGTCATACTCCGACAATAATACCGGGTGTGGATTGAAAGTAATCACGATTACGGTCGTACAGGAAATGAATTTATGGTATTAGCTTGTCAGCAAATCAGCAAATCATTTGGAGAGGAGCCTGTTTTAAAACAGGTTTCTTTCCATGTGGAGGAATATGAGAAAACCGCCGTCGTCGGCATCAACGGCGCGGGGAAAACCACCCTTTTGAAGATCATCATGGGGGAACTGGAGCCGGACGAGGGGACGGTCACGATCGCGAAGGGAAAAACCATCGGCTACCTCGCTCAGCATCAGGACATGACCGGGCCCGGGAGCATTTTCGAGAGGGTTCTGGAGGCAAAGCGCGATCTGATCGGGATGGAGCGGAGGATCCGCGCGATGGAGGAGCAGATGCAGGGGATTCCCGACAGGGAGATGGATGCCTTCCTGGAGAACTACCACCGGCTGCTGCACGAGTTTGACGCGCGCGGCGGTTATACGTATGTCAGCGAGGTGACCGGCGTACTGAAAGGGCTCGGTTTTTCGGAGGCGGAGTTTGACAAACCCTGCAGAGAGTTGTCCGGCGGACAGAAGACCCGCGTTTCTCTGGCACGGCTTCTCGTCACCCATCCGGACATCATTCTGCTTGACGAGCCGACGAACCATCTCGATATCGAGTCCATCAGCTGGCTGGAGACCTTCCTGCAGAATTATAAGGGCGCCGTGATCGTGGTGGCGCACGACCGCTATTTTCTGGACCGGGTTGTGACAAAAGTGGTGGAGATCAGCCTTCACCGTTCTGCCGTCTATGAGGGGAATTACACCGCCTACGCGGCGCGCGCGGCGAAGGTCCGGGAGGGCCGCATGAGGGCTTACTATAACCAGCAGCGGGAGATCCGCCGCCAGGAGGAAGTCATAGAAAAGCTGAAATCCTTCAACAGGGAAAAATCCGTCCGCCGTGCGGAGAGCCGGGAAAAGCAGCTGGCGAAGGTCGATGTGCTTGAAAAGCCGATGGAGGAGGATTCTCAGATGAGGATCAGCCTGACGCCGTCCGTTGTCAGCGGAAAGGACGTCCTCGCAGTCCGGGAGCTGTCGAAGGCCTTCGGGGAGAAGGTTCTGTTCGACGGAATCTCCTTTGAGATTCAACGCGGGGAGCGGGTCGCCCTGATCGGGCCGAACGGCACGGGCAAGACGACGATCTTAAAGATCCTGAATCAGGTGATCGACGCGGACGCCGGTTCCTTTCAGCTCGGGACGAATGTAAAGATCGGCTATTATGACCAGGAGCAGCAGGCGCTTCATATGGAAAAAACGCTGTTCGACGAGATTTCAGACGACTTTCCGGAGATGAACCGGACACGGATCCGGAATGTCCTCGCGGCGTTTCTGTTTACCGAGGACGATGTGTTCAAGCGCATCGGCGATCTGAGCGGCGGCGAGAGAGGAAGGCTCTCCCTGGCGAAGCTGATGCTCTCGGAGGCGAATTTCCTGATTCTGGACGAGCCGACGAACCATCTGGATATCGCTTCGAAGGAGATCCTGGAGGATGCGCTGAATCACTATGAGGGTACTGTTCTGTTCGTCTCGCACGACCGGTATTTTATCAACCGGGCCGCGACGCGGATCCTGAGCCTTACCGGGAGGCGGATCGTCAATTATATCGGGAATTATGACTACTACCTGGAAAAACGGGAGGCGGCGGAGGCTGCGGCCGGGGTGGCGGATATTGCCGGGAATGCGAACGCGGCGGCCCGCGCATCGGAAAACAGCGGGAATGCGGGAACATTGACGAATGTTGGAATTGCTGGAGGAACGACCCGGAGGACAGATTATGCCGGAGTTGCGTGGGCTGCGACTGACAGCAGGTCTGCGGAATCCGCAGACGGAGAGTCGTTGAATGATGCAGTTCCTGTGACAAACGGAAAAACAGACTGGAAAGCAATGAAGGCGGAACAGGCGAGGCTTCGGAAGCGGCAGAATCAGATCCAACGTCTGGAGGATGAGATTGCGGAACTGGAGGCGCGAACAGCTGAGATTGACGAAGAATTTGCCAAACCGGAGGTCGCGACGAATTCCGCCCGGCTGAGGGAACTGCATACTGAGAGAACCGGGCTGGCCGGGAAGCTGGAAGAGCTTTATACGGAGTGGGAAGAGCTTTGCTCAGAGTAAAAGGATAAAAAATGGTATAGCCGGAATCCCGGTTATACCATTCGCGCAGATTAAACTCTCTCTACTTTGTTGCCCTTCAGACAGGTTGTACATACGTACATTCTTTTGTGTGTGCCGTTTACATTGCATCTGACCTTCTTCAGGTTGGGCTTCCACATTTTATTTGATCTTCTATGAGAATGGCTCACTTTGTTGCCAAAATGAACGCTTTTTCCGCATACACTGCACTTTGCCATGACTGCACCTCCTTAGCGTATACTAAGCCGTCGTGTATCTCACAGGCTCACAACACGAATATTTTATCAGAAGAATTCAAAGTTTGCAACTGTTTTTTTCTGATAAAGGGAAATTTCCGAACTTTTGCTTCTTACATTGCGGCGTTGCGGACGAAAACAACCAGAAAGTTAAATTCGTCCGCGTGCCGGGCGGGAAAGAACGGACGGAAACAGAAAATATGAAATTACAGGAGGGAATATGAAACCGGACGAACCGATCAGCACCCTGAAGGGAATCGGACCGAAAACAGAAGAGCTTTTTCATGCGATCGGCGTACGCACGATAAGAGATCTTCTCTTTTATTTTCCGCGCGCGTATGAACGATACCCCGAGGTTCGCGCGATCAGGGAACTCATCCCGGATCAGAAAAACGCCGTCTGTATCCGCGTGCGCAAACCGCCCTCCGTGAACCGGAACAGCCGGATGCAGACGGCGGTGCTGGACGTGAGGGAAAACAATGACTCCCTGCGGATCCTGTGGTTTCGCTCACCCTATATCCGCTCTGTCATAAAGGCGGGGGAGACTTATGTCTTTTACGGCCGCGTCACGCGGAAAAAAGACCTTCTTACCATGGAGCAGCCGGAGGTTCTTTCTCCGGAAAAATACGAGGCGCAGCGGATGACCCTGCAGCCCGTCTACAGCCTGACGAAGGGGCTGTCCAACCGCCAGGTGCAGAAGGCGGTGGAGATGGCGCTGGCGGATCCTGTGCCCGGATCTGGATATCTCAATACCGGTGATGATACAAAAAAAGACCTGGCGTTGGCGGATCTTCCGCTCGGATTGGAGTATCTGCCGGAGGACATCCGGGTCCGCAATCATCTGAGCGAATACAATTTTGCCCTGAAAAATATGCACAGGCCGGCGGATGAGCAGAGCTGCATTCTCGCGCGGGAGCGCTTTGTGTTCGATGAGTTTTTCTTTTTCCTGCTGTGCATGCAGCTGACGAAGGATCAGTCGGCCTCGCTTGCGAATGCGTTCAACTTTGTGCAGCCGGGGATGCGCGGAAAATCTGCCACATCCGACGCGGCCATGAATTTCGTGGACTCTTTGACGGAAAAGCTCCCCTACGAGCTGACCGGCGCGCAGCGCCGCGCGATCGCGCAGATTCAGTCGGACATGCGCTCCGAGAAGGTGATGCAGCGCCTGATCCAGGGCGACGTGGGCTCCGGCAAAACGATCGTCGCTTTTCTGGCGATGCTCGACTGCGCGAACAGCGGTTACCAGTCCGCGATCATGGCGCCGACGGATGTGCTGGCCAGACAGCATTACCATAAGCTGACGCAGTTGTGCGAGAGCCTCGGCTGCCGGTATCCGGTCGTGCTTCTGACCGGTTCGCTCGGCGCGCGGCAGCGACGGGAGGCCTTTGCCGTGATCGAAAAGGAACCGAACGCGCTGATCGTCGGTACGCACGCGCTGATCCAGGAAAAAGTAAACTACGGCAATCTGGCGCTTGTGGTCACGGATGAACAGCATCGGTTCGGCGTAAAGCAGAGAGAAAATTTTTCCCTGAAGGGCAGCTGCCCGCATATTCTCGTGATGAGTGCGACGCCGATCCCGCGGACGCTGGCGATCATTCTCTACGGCGATCTGGATATTTCCGTGATCGACGAGGTGCCGGCCAGGCGGAAGCCCATCAAAAACTGTGTGGTGGATATTTCCTTCCGCGAAAAGGCTTACCGTTTTATGGAAAACCAGATCCGGGAGGGACACCAGGTCTATGTCATCTGTCCGCTGGTGGAAGCTTCTGAACTTTCGGAGGGAGAGAATGTCCTTGATTACACGGAGCGCCTGAAAAGCGTTTTCCCGGAGGACATTCAGATTTCATGCCTGCACGGAAAGATGAAACCGGATGAGAAAAACCGTATCATGGAGGACTTTCTCGCGAACCGGACCCAGATCCTGGTCTCGACTACAGTCGTCGAAGTCGGCGTGGATGTGCCGAACGCCACGGTGATGATGATCGAGAACGCGGAGCGCTTCGGCCTGGCGCAGCTCCATCAGCTGCGCGGCCGCGTGGGACGGGGAGAAGCGCAGTCCTACTGTATTTTCATGCAGGGGGAGCAGCAAAAGGGGGAAAACCGCCGGCTGGCGGTGATCAGCAAATCGAACGACGGGTTTGCCATCGCCGGCGAAGACTTAAAGCTGCGCGGCCCCGGGGACTTCTTCGGCATCCGACAGAGCGGAGATATGATTTTTAAGCTGGCGGATATTTATCAGGACGCGGATGTGATGGGCAGGGCTTCCTATGAGGTGACGGTACTGATGAAAGAGGATCCGCATCTTTCGGCGGCGGAACACCGGGTACTGAGGGAGCGGCTCCGGGATTACGCCGGAGAGGAGTTTGCGCTGTTGAATCTGTGAGCGGAGAACTTTCCTATATGAAATAGCCCCTACCCTTCGGAAACCAGCTCGATTCCGCTGATATCCGGCACGGCGACCATGGAATAATTCGTATAATAAACCACGAATCCCGGTTTGCTCCCGTTCGGCTTCTTCACATTCTTTTTCTGCAGGTAGTCGATCTCCACCTTCTCGCTGCCGCGTCCCCTGGAGTACCAGGCGGCGAGGGCGGCGGCCTCCTCAAAGACGCGGTCCGGGAGCTCCCCGGTCTTTGTTTTGACAAGGACATGGGAGCCGGGCATCTGTTTCGCGTGGAACCACCAGTCGTTCCCCTCGGAAAAACGGAAGGTCAGCTCGTCGTTCTGGAAATTGTTTTTTCCGACATAGATATCATAGCCGTCTGTGCTGCGATAGTGGTACGGGCGGCTTTTCTGCTGCCGTTTGTCTTTTTTCGACGTTCTCCGGCGGATGTAGCCGCTCTGGGCGAGCTCTTCGCGGATATCGGCGAGGTCGGCCTCGGATCCTGCGATGTCCAGGGCGGCGGCGATGGAATCGAGATGTTCGATCTCCATGCGCGTCTCCTCGATCAGATCGGTCAGCGCCTCATAAGTGCGCTTGAGCTTCCCGTAGCGGTCGAAATATTTCTTCGCGTTCTCCATCGGCGTAAGCTCCGGATCCAGCGGCACTTTTACGGTTTCGTTCGAATAGTAATTGAACGCCTCGAAGCTTTTCGCGCTCTCCGGGATGTCATAGCCGTACGTGTGGATCAGCTCGCCGTAGATCCGGTATTTTTCGCGTTTTTCAGTGTCTTTTAACTGCTTTGCCTGCAGGTCGTATTTCTTGCGGTCACGCTCCAGATGGGTGGCGACGACATGCCGGAGGTCCGCGGACTTCTGCCGCATACGGGTGTATGCGCTTTTCTGTGCGTAAAAGTCCTCCAGGACAGCGGAAACCGTGGCGCGGGGATCGTCCGCACAGTCCGCGTAGGAGTACAGCGGGAGAGCGGAGAACTCGACCGGCTCCTCGCCCTGTCGGTAAATGTGCGGTTCAAAACGATTTTCGCGAATCTGTGCCGTGACGGCGCAGAACGCGTCAGAAAGCGTGCGCCACTCCGTATCCGAGAGGGCGGCGCACGGCGCGTGGCCGTCGATCCCGGCTCGGAAGCAGAGCTCGTTTGCCATCAGCGGGCTGAATCCGGTATAGGAGGAATAGATCGCTTTTGAAACCGTGGTCGGCCTGCCGGATATCGTCTGAACAAACCCCTCCGTGTCCTCCTCCAGAGGAGTACGCTTGCCCTCCTGCAACGGGATGAAATAATCCCGGCCGGGAAGCACCTCCCGCACGGAGCTGATCTGCGCGGAGATGTGTTTGATGCTGTCCAGAATCCGGCCGCTGTCGTCGGTGAAGATGATGTTGCTGTGCTTTCCCATCAGCTCCACGATCAGTCTTTTCACACAGAGATCGCCGAGGTCGTCGAGGTGCTCCACCTCGAAGATCAGGACGCGCTCCATGGACGGCTGCGTTACCGAGAGGATCCGCCCGTTCGCGATGTGCTTGCGCAGCAGCATGCAGAAATTCGGCGCCGTCATGGGCGCCTGCCTGTTTCTCTCCGTCAGATAGACCAGCGGCAGCGACGCGTTCGCCGACAGGAGCAGGCGTTTCTGCGCGCCCACACCCTTGCAGGTGAGGAGCAGCTCGTCCGCCTCGGGCTGCACGATCCGGCTGATGCGCGCGCCGGAGAGTTCTTTGTTCAGTTCATAGGCCAGGCCGGCCGTGACGATTCCATCCAGAGCCATGGGGGTTCCTCCGTATTCACCAGGTAATATATATAAATGCAAGCCTTATTTTTGTCATATAGGAAAGTTCTTCGAACTTCCTGCATGACAAAAAACGCTCCGCTCCTACTAGAATACATGACTTGCCTGCGTCAGTCAAGGCTTAGGAACTGCGTGATGGCTGGTTGTCGGAAACTTAAATAAATTCCTCCGGTTCGGAATCTATAAACGGATCGGGCGGGAGCATTTGTTCCCATGCGAGCGGTCGATTCTGTTGTCGGAGTTACTTTTGGTTGCCCGGGAGCGGTAGCTTCAGCGATTGATTCTGCTGTCGGGGCTATTTTTGAGTCGCTTGTACGTATCATTTTGCTGTATTTATCAATTTTATCCGTGTTTTTCCCGGCGACAAACGGACAGATTTGCTATTATTACTGATTTGGTACGTATAATTCCTCAAAATCTACGGACAGATTTGATGTTTTCATTGATTTGGTACGTATGTCAGCATAAAAATATATATTACTTCGGTCAAAATAATAAATGAATACGTACAAGTGATAGAAAACACCTCTGGCAACAGAATCTGTCGCTGAGATTCGGCCCCAGGGTGATTGGAAAACAACTAAAGTTCACAGACCAGCCTGTGAACGTAACACGCTCCGCGGGATGCACACAAAATGCTAAAAAACAGTAACCAACACATTTTTCAGGAAAGAAAAGGAAAAATTGTGGTACGTGCTCTTCTTGTGTGTTATAATGCTGTTTGTGTGGGCGCGCGGCGTGACCAGCGCTTGCGCGAGGATGTACCGAAAATCTGATGCCGTAGGTGCGCCTAAAAAGAGAAATCAGCGCTGGCACGAGGATGGAATGTACCCGCAGGGCAGACCTGCGGAAAACGGGATTTTATTTCAGACCGAACTTAAATTAAGGAAGGAACACACAGAAAACATGGGCGAATATGACAGAACCTGCATTCAGGTATTCCTTGAGAATCAGCTGCAGCTGTTCCCGGAAAAGGTGGCTGACACGCCGGAGGAGGCGGAGGAGTTTCTCGAGATGTGTATGGCATGCGTATGTAAGAATCTCCGCGAGGTCAGGGACTGCTTTGATGAATACGGGGCGGATATTTCCGGCATGACGAAGACGGATCTGGAGAAGGCGGACGAGGTCTTCCCGCTGCCGGACGGGCGGTATCTCGTGGTGCTCGCCTGACGGATCCGGCACACAGAAAAGAAAAAGGAGATTACCATGAGCGATATCAGAAAGGGAAAAGCCCTGCCGACCGTCGTTTTATCCGCTCTGCTGGCGGGCGTTCTTCTGTTCCTTTCCGCCTGCAGCACGCCGACGGTCTCCTCGGTCACCCGGAAATACGTATTTTCCGTAGGAAGCGAGAAGTGCCCGGTTGAGGAGGCGAAGATCCTCCTTCTGCAATATCAGAAGGAATACGCCTCCCTCTACGGCATCGACCTGTGGGCGCACGACTATGGCGACGGAGACAGCCTGGAGGAGTATGTCCGTGACCTGACGGTCTCCCGGCTGGCGGAGGTCTATACGCTGGACGCGATCGCCGGCGAGCAGGAGCTGGCGCTGACTGAGGATGAGGAGGAACAGGCGCGCACCGCTGCGCAGGCCTACCTGGATTCGCTGTCCGAGGAGGAGCTGGAATATCTGGGAGCGGGAGAGGAGGACGCCGCGAGCCTGTTCGAGCGTTATCTCCTGGCGCAGAAGCTCTACGCCAGCCTGACAGAGGATGTCTCCCGTGAGGTCAGCGACGACGAGGCGCGGGTGATGGAGATGAAGCAGATTCTCGTATCCGATGAGGAAACGGCTGCGCAGATTGCGGAGCAGCTGGAGGAGGGCGCGGATTTTTCCTCCCTGGCGGAGACTTATAATGAGAGCGGCGAGACGGACGTCGAGGTGACCCGGACGACCTATGACGACGCGGTTACGGAGGCGCTTTTCGCGCTGAATACGGGAGAATACAGCGGCGTCCTGGAGATCGGAGACAGTTATGCGATCTTTTACTGCACCAACTATTATAATGAAGAGCTGACGGAAAAAAATAAGGATAATGTCGTAGAACAGCGGATGGAGGACGCGGTGACGAGCGCGTACAGCGCGTATCAGGAGCAGCTTTCCTCCGCTCTGAATGAAAAGGTCTGGGCAGAGGTCGCCGTGGACACTTCCCTGGAACTGAGCGGTTCGTCCTTCGGAGAAGTGTATGAGGCGTATTTCGGGAGTGTTTCCTTCTAGGACAGGAGTATTTATGAGCAGCAGAAAGATCCTGAACAATAAAATATATCTGTATATCACCGAGTTTTTCTCCGGCATGTCCGTCATGGCGGTGGAGCTGGGCGCGAGCCGCCTGCTCGCCCCGTATTTCAGTTCTTCCCAGATCGTCTGGACCATCATCATCGGCACGATCATGATCGCCATGGCCCTGGGAAATATCTACGGCGGGCGCTCCGCGGACAAAAACCCTGATCCGGACAGGCTGTATAAGCGCATCATCATCGCGGCCATCTGGATCGCGCTGATCCCCGTCCTTGGGAAATATGTCATCCTGGGGATCTCGGCGGTGATGATTTTCTCCGTCAACACCAATTTCCTGATCTGGGCGGCCTTCGCGTCGTGCCTGATCATCTTTGTTTTTCCGCTGTTCCTGCTGGGAACGGTGACGCCGTCCCTGGTCAAATACGCGGTGAGCGATCTGGAAGACAACGGGAAAACCGTCGGCTTTCTGAACGCGTCCAACACTATCGGCAGCATAATCGGAACCTTTATTCCGACCTTCCTGACCATCCCGACGGTCGGCGTGTCGATCACGTTTTACATTTTCGCCGGTATCCTTCTGGTGATCGCGATCCTCTATTTCTGCAGCAAACGGCAGAAATCGGTCCGCGCGGCGGTCGGCGTCGCGGTGCTCGTCGTCGCCTGCCTGGTCAGCCGGACGGACAGCTTCGCATTCTGGGAGGACGACCTGACCTTTGAGGGGGAGTCCGTCTACAACTATCTGCAGGTGCAGGAGAGCGACAGCCGGGTCATCCTTTCCACGAACGTGCTGTTCGGCGTCCAGTCCGTCTATGTCAAGGACGGCAGCCTGACCGGGATGTATTATGACTACGCCATGGCCTCCACCATGATGGCGGGCGTCCATGAGGCGGAGGAGCTGGACGTTCTGATCCTCGGCATGGGCACGGGCACGTTCGCGACCCAGTGCGACATCTATTTCGACAACCTGAACATGGAGGGTGTGGAGATCGACGAGGACATTACGGAGCTGGCTGTGGAGTATTTCCATCTCTCCGAGGACATCCCCGTCTACACCTACGACGGGCGGGCCTACCTGAACGCGGTGGACAGGACTTATGATGTGATCATGGTGGACGCCTACCAGGACATCACGATTCCGTTCCAGATGTCGACCGTCGAATTTTTCACCATGGTAAAAGAGCACTTGAATCCGGGCGGCGTGATGGTCATCAACATGAACATGCGCAGCGACGAGGAGGGGAGTATCAACGACTATATCTCCGACACCGTCGCCTCGGTATTTTCCGAGGTCTATACGGTGGACTGCTCCGGCAATACAAACCGCGAACTGTTCGCTTCTGACAACCCGGATATGCTTGAGGTCATGGAGACCAACATTGCCCTGGAGGAAGACGAGGATCTGAAGGAAATGATGAACGTTGTATCCGCGAATCTGATGGAATATGAAGCGGGCGGGTATCTGATGACGGACGACAAGGCGCCGGTGGAGCTGCTCGGGATGCGGGAGATCGACGGCCTGATCGCGGACGAGGTCAGCTACTATAAACAGATTTTCAGCGAAGAGGGGTTGTCCGGGCTGCTGGAGGAGTTTCGATAAATGCTCAAATTAAGGAGAAGTGCGGGGGGCTTTTTTGGTATAAAAAACCATTGCACATCTGCCGATGATGTTATATAATTCTTTTTTGTAGGTAATTATTGAGCGTTTTACGGAGTTTTATTCCATATCAGAAAATCCGGTCGCACACAGGATGTCGCTTCGTCGCAGCTGTGGGCGCCGGAGATCATAGAGAACACAAGCTCTGCCCTGAATGAAGGGCGGGGGGGGGCGAAGCTATGCCAAAAACAGTTGGGAGATAACTTGACCGGAGAACGCTTTTCTTCGGAGAGGTATGGGATTGCAGAGGAGGAGAGAGCCGGGAGGGTTTGTTAAGAAGATTGTAACTGTCAGTATCTTTATAGTTACAGAAGAATCAATATTCACTTGCTTAAAGCCTCTCATAAATGTATAATACCAGTGTGACGGTACACGGGCATCAAAGAGAGGAGGCTGCAGCATATGGGAATCTACTTAAATCCCGGCAACAGAGGATTTCAGACAATTTTAAACGGAACCTACGTTGATAAAACCGGCCTGATTGACTATGTAAACAGCACGATTGATACACCGTTGAAGCTGACCTGCTTCAGCCGCCCCCGGCGCTTCGGAAAGTCCTTTGCCGCGAAGATGCTTTGCGCGTATTATGATATGAGTTGTGACTCACATTCGCTTTTTGATGGACTGGAAATATCGAAGAAGGATTCATTTGAGAAATATCTCAACAAATATGATGTGATTTATCTGGATATTACCAGATTTATTTCAATCGCAACATCAGTAAAGATGGTTATAGCTGATATTCAGGCGAAAGTGATTGAAGAACTCAGAGAAAAGTATCCTTTGCATATAGGAGAGAAGGAGAATGTATTAGCGGATGCACTCTTTTCTGTCAGCCACAAAACAGGGAATCAGTTTATAATCATAATAGATGAATGGGACGCACTATTCCGCGAAGCGAAAAATGACGGCGTAATTCAAAAAGAATACGTGCAGCTTTTGCGCGGACTTTTCAAAGGAGGAACCGCGACGGATGAAACAATCGCCGCTGCCTACATGACAGGCATTCTTCCGATCAAGAAATACGGGACAGAATCTGCATTGACTGATTTCATAGAATATACGATGACGAGTCCGGGGAAACTGGCAAAATATGTCGGTTTTACCGAGACGGAAACGAGGTGTCTTTCCGAAAAGAATCACCTTGATTTTGAAGATATGCAGACATGGTACGATGGATATTCATTCAGTCGGGTCAAACACCTGTATAATCCGAATTCAGTGATGAATGCACTGCGAAACGAAGAAATTCAGAATTACTGGACAAAAACGGAATCATTTGAAAGCCTTAAGAACTATATTGAGGAAAATTTTGACGGACTTAAGGATGCGATTGTCATGATGCTTGGAGGACAATCTGTCGGGGTTGACATCAGTACGTTTCAAAATGATATTATTTCATATAACAGTAAGGATGACGTCCTGACGCTGCTTATTCATTTAGGGTATCTCGCATATGATCAGACCGCCAAATCGGTACACATTCCGAATCGGGAGGTGGCAGAGGTTTTTCAATCTGCGACAAAAGGAAAAAAATGGACGTCTGTGACGCGCACGATCAGACAATCTGAGGAATTGCTTGCTGCTACAATCAGCGGGAACAGTGATCAGGTGGCGGAATCGTTAGAAAGAATTCATGAAGAATGTACCTCCATTCTCAGGTATAATGATGAAAATTCCCTCGCCTGTGCCATATATATCGGATATTATAGTGCAAAGAATTATTATGTGATTATCAGGGAGTTTCCCTCAGGCAGGGGTTTTGCGGATTATGCGTTTATCCCGAGAAGAGGTACAGATAAGCCGGCTATGATCGTGGAATTGAAGTATGATAAGGATGCAGACACAGCGATCCGCCAGATACATGAGAACCGTTACGAGGGGGATTTAAAGAAGTATTTCGGGAACCTGCTTCTGGTGGGAATTAATTACGATAAAGACGTAAAGGGAGCGAATGCGAAGAGGCACAGCTGCGTGATTGAGAAGGTGTGATCAGCAGCGAAGGGAATGCCGGATCATTGAATTAAGCACAGAAAAATAAGAGTCCAGGAGGGCTCTTATTTTTGTGCGCTTAAAACTCGTATGGAAAGTGGAGAGCCGAATTAAGTATCAGAAGAAATTTTTGTGCGCTTAAAATGTGCAGGGAAATGTCTCCGGATAAGTTTGTAACAAATCTTCCGGCACGGGTTTTATTGTTCATTAAAATATCAACCTTTCTTTGAATTTGTAAATTTGAAATTGCTGACTTGATTTTAAACTGGTTATTTCAGAAAGTCAATAGAAGTTGAAATATGAATGGGAAATAATTTTCAGATTTTTCAGTGAAATTGAAATGACGAGGTTGAAATAAACGCTTTATAATTCTTTCCCCCGAATCGGGGGGGGGTAATCCATGAATCAAAATAAAAATCAAAATACAATT
>JAJQDV010000070.1:0-8672 GCA_021202015.1 Clostridiales bacterium
GCTTTCGTCCGTTGATGTCCTCTCATCCTACGGACGAAATCTTCTCTTTTGTTGCTTTCGTCCGTTGATGTCCTCTCCTCCTACGGACGAAGTCTTCTCTTTTGCTGCTTTCGTCCGTTGCGTTCCTCTCCTCCTACGGACGAAGTCTTCTCTTTTGCTTGCTTTCGTCCGTTGATGTCCTCTCATCCTACGGACGAAGTCTTCTCTTTTGCTGCTTTCGTCCGTTGCGTTCCGCACTCCTTTCGGACGAATTTTTCTTTTTGGTTGTTTTCGTCCGTATTCACGCCTCCGGCAGACATAATCTCTGCAGAATTCCCGTCACCTCCAGCTCAGGCTTCTCCCGAAAAAGTACATTCCCAACCAGCAGAATTCCCGTCACCACCGGCTCAGACCCTGACCGGAAATCACAATTCATAAGCAGGCACTCCTTGTGTCTGCGTTGAATTCGTGATTTCCGGTCAGGGTCGTCCTTTCATCGTCCATTCGCTGTCCATTCGTCCGTCCGAAAAAAGCTACTCACTCTTCCAGCTCCTTCTCGATCAGGTTCACGGACACAAGCGTAGAAACTCCCTTCTCCTGCATCGTGATCCCGTACAGCCGATCCGCCGCCGTCATCGTCCCGCGCCGATGCGTGATAATGATAAACTGCGTATGCTGCGTCAGCTTATGCAGATACCTCGCGTAGCGATCGACATTGGAATCATCCAGAGCCGCCTCGATCTCATCCAGAAGACAGAACGGCGAGGGCTTCAGATCCTGAATCGCGAACAGCAGCGCGATCGCCGTCAGCGCTTTCTCCCCGCCGGACAGCTGCATCATGTTCTGAAGCTTTTTCCCCGGCGGCTGCGCGATAATGCGCACGCCGCAGTCGAGAAGGTCTTTCCCGTCTTCCATCGCCAGCTCCAGCGACCCTCTGCCGCCTCCGAACATCTGCTGAAATGTCCGGTCAAATGCTTCCTGAATATCCGCGAAGCGCTCCTGAAACTGTTTTTTCATGCCTGCGTCCAGATCCGCGATGATATCGGTAAGCGTTTTCTCTGCCTGCAGCAGATCCTCATGCTGACGCTTCAAAAATTCATATCGTTCGGAGATCTCCTTATACTCCTCTATGGCATTGACATTGATATTTCCGAGCTTTCGGATCTCATCCTTTACGCCGGAAATCCGGTTTTTCAGTTCAGCCGTTCCCGGCAATTCCTTCGCGCGCAGCTTCTGTGCCTCCTGAATCGTCAGCTCATACTCCCGCCACATGTAATCCGCGCGGTCTTCCCTGCCCTGTTCGAGCTTTTCTCTGCGGTCATTCAGACGGAAAACCTCCTTATCCAGCCGGCTAAGCTGTTCCGCCAGGGCTTCCCGCCGTTCAAAGAACCCTTTGTTCTCGCGGGACAGGGCCTCCTTGTCCGCCGTATGGGCCAAAAGCTGCCCGGACAGGCTCTCTCTGTTCTGATCCGCGGCGCCGCACGCGGCGGTAAGCTCCGCGATCTCCTGTTCCCTGTCCCGGATCTCCTGACCGCTGTTGGACGCGTTCAGGAGGATCTCCTGCTGCGTCTGATGCAGCCCCAGGATCTCCTCCGATACCCGCTGGATATTTTCACGGGAAAAATCAGACTTCTGCCGAAGCCGGGCGATGTTCACGGTTTTTTCGGAAATCTCCTCCTGCAGGCGATCCGCCTCCGCGCGCATCTGATCCAGCTGCGCGGACAGCGCCTCATTCGCGGCGGAGAGTTCCTCCTCCCGCTGTCTGGATTCACTGACCTGCAGGAGTACATGCTGCTGCTCCTCCTCCGTCTCCCTCTTCTCATCCTCCAGCTTTCTGATCTCATCCTGAATCGAACGATAAGAAGCCTCCTGCTGCTGCTCCTCCTCCCGCAGATGTTCAACCTCCACCTGCAGCGCGTTCTTTTTCATATAGAAATCCTGAAGGGCGTCCTGCATCTCGTCGAGGTCTTCCTTCAGCAGTTCGTCCGCCGTCCGGATCTCTTCCAGACGATCTTTGATCTTTACAGACTCCTGCCGGATCTCTTTGATTTTTTTCTCCAGCACCTCGATCTCACGGCCGCGGCCCAGCAGATTGCTGCTGTTTTTAAAAGCGCCTCCGGTCATGGAGCCGCCCGGCTGCAGGGACTCTCCCTCCAGCGTGACAATGCGCAGGGAATAACGATATTTTTTCTCTATGGCAATGGCATGGTCGATCGTATCCGCCACCAGGATCCGGCCCAGCAGATACCCGGCCACACGGCGGTAGCGCTCCTGCGTCTGCACCAGGGTGTCCGCCATGCCGATCGCCCCCTCCTCGCCCAGCGCTTTTCCCGCCGGAACATGCTCCGGCGCGGATACGCTTGTCAGAGGAAGGAAGGTCGCTCTCCCGTAGCGGTTTTTTTTCAGATAAGCGATCATGCTCTTCGCCGTATCCTCATTGTCCGTAACAATATTCTGAATACTTCCGCCCAGCGCGGTCTCGATCGCCGTTTCGTATTTTTTCTCCACCCGAATCAGGTCGGCGACCACACCGCAGATCCCGGGCGTATCCGACCGCCGCTCCATGACCCGGCGGATACTGTTCCCGTAACCGTCGTAACGCTCCGCGATATTTTTTAAGGACTCCAGACGGGAGGACTCCCGGTGAAACTGCTGGCGCGATTCATCCAGACGCGCGCTCAGCTCCTCCTCCTGCTGCTGCCGCTTCCGGCGTTCCCCGTTCAGATTGATCTTCTTTTTCTCAAGCTCCAGAATCTCTTCATTCAGCTGTTCAAAAGCTTTCTCCTGCTTTTGAAGCTGCTTCTCCGCATCCGACCCGGCGCTCTGCCGCTCAATGAGCTGACGGTTCAACTGCGCCCTGCGGATATCAGCCTGCTCCAGGATCGTGTGATAACGCTGCCGGCCGCCCTCGATCTCTGATCTGGCGTCCAGGATCCGCAGAATCTCTTTTTTCCCGTCCTCGATCTCCTGCCCGGCCGCATCCGCTCTCCGCTGCAGCTCTTCCAGTTCCGCTTCGAGCCGCTGCTTCTCCTCCTCCGCGGCTGCAATCTCCCGCCCGGTCTCCTCTCTCTCGTCACTGTACTGCTGACCCGTCCGCTGCCGACTCTCGATCTCCGTTCCGATCTGCGCGAGCCGCTCCTGTACATGAGCCTCACTCTGTTCGATCGTGTGAATCTGCTCCTGCAGAACACGGATCCGGCCCTCCAGCTTCTCCCGCTCCACATCATTCTCACTGATCCGGGTCTGCAGTTCGGAAATCCGCTCTTCGTTTTCCCGGATTTTCTGTTCTCCCTCCTCATAGTGAAGCCGGATCTGTTCGTATTCCTCAGAGGTCTCCCGATACTGACAATCCGCGATCTCATATTTCTCCTGAACCGAAACGCTCTCCCGTTCCATGCGCTCCATCTCCTGAAGAAACAGATTCACCTCATACGTTTTTAACTCATCCTTTTTCTTTAAATAAATCCTGGCCTGCTCAGACTGCCGTTTCAGCGGACCGACCTGCCGCTCAAGCTCCGTCAGGATATCCGTGATGCGGACCATGTTCTGCCGCTCATTCTCCAGCTTTTTCACCGTCGTCATCTTCCGGCGCTTGAACTTTACGATACCGGCCGCCTCGTCGAAGAGCTCCCGGCGCTCCTCCGGTTTCCCGCTTAAGATCCGGTCGATCTGTCCCTGGCCGATGATGGAATATCCCTCTTTCCCGATACCGGTATCATAGAAAAGCTCCTGAATATCCCGCAGCCTGCACGGCGTCCCGTTCAGCAGATACTCGCTCTCGCCGGAACGATACACCCGCCTGGCCACCGTCAGCTCATCGTAATCCAGCGCCAGCGCGTGATCGGCATTGTCCAGCGTGATAGCCACACTGGCAAAACTCACCGCCTTGCGGTTCTCCGTACCGGCAAAAATCACATCCTGCATGCTGGAGCTGCGAAGCTGTTTTACCTTCTGTTCGCCCAGCACCCAGCGCACCGCGTCCGCGATATTGCTCTTCCCGCTTCCGTTCGGCCCGACGATGGCTGTGATGCCGTTGTGAAACTCAAGGACAATCCGATTCGCAAATGATTTAAATCCCTGTATCTCAATGGATTTCAGGTACATAGCTTCCTCCCATCTGCAGAATCGTCCGGTATGCCGCCTCCTGTTCCGCGGCCTTCTTCGTGGGTCCCTCCCCACGGCCCATCGGCTTTCCGCCGATATGCGCCTCAATCTCGTACGTTTTGTTATGATCCGGTCCGCTCTCGCTGACCAGGACATAATTCAGATCCCCGACGTCCTCCGCCTGCACCATCTCCTGCAGGATCGTTTTGCTGTCATAAAAAAGCGTCATATGCTCAATATCCGCCAGCACAAACCGACGGATAAACGTCTCCGCGGCCACATAGCCTCCATCCAGATAAACAGCGCCGATCACAGCCTCAAACGCGTCAGACAGAATGGATTTGCGTTTTCTGCCCCCGGTATGCTCCTCCCCTTTTCCGAGGAAAATATACTCCCCCAGAGAGATTTCCTGCGTACAGAACGCCAGCGTCTGCTCACACACAATACTGGCCCGAACCTTCGTCAGTTCCCCCTCCGGCCAGTCCGGATGCTCGTGATACAGAAACTCGCTCGTAATGATCTCCAGAACCGCGTCCCCCAGAAATTCAAGCCGCTCATTATTGCATACCTTTTTCATATGGCGCTCGTTGGCGAACGAACTGTGCGTCAGAGCCTGGCGAAGCAGGCCCTCCGACTGAAACTGATATCCGATCCGGTTCTGAAATTCCTTAAGTCTGCTCATATTGTTTCCTTTCATTTCCTGAAGGCCTGCTTTTCCGGCAGGACCTCTCAAAAAACTCCACACTGCGCCACCGTATTCAAAATCAGTCAGCCCCTGTCCCTGCCTCTTCCGATGTGCTCCCGGATCCTGTCGTTAATCCCCTGCTGTTTAAATGTCACGCACTGAATAATGGAATTCTTCACATCGTTCGCGGAAGCGCTCCCGTGCGTCTTGACCAGCAGCCCCTTACAGCCGAGCAGCGGCGCGCCGCCGTATTCGGAAACGTCAAAGGAACGCAGGGTCTCCCTCAGGGCATTCTGGATCAGCAGCGCGCCGATCTTCGACCGGAGGGAAGACATCATCCCCTGTTTTACCTTTTTCAGCAGCGTACTGGACAGTCCCTCATAGAGTTTTAAGACAATATTCCCCGCAAAACCGTCACAGACGATGACGTCGGCTCCGCCGTGCGGAATCTCCCGCGCCTCGATGCTTCCGTTAAAATGAATCCCTTCACACGACTGCAGCAGCGGATAGGTCTCCCTGACCAGGGCATTTCCCTTCTCCTCCTCCGCGCCGATATTTAAAATGGCTGTTCTCGGCTGCCGGATCCCGATGACATCCTCCATGTAAATGGAACCCATCTGCGCAAACTGCACGAGATGAGACGGCCGGGCGTCGACATTCGCCCCGGCGTCGATCAAAAGCGCCACCCCGTCCTCCGTCGGGATCAGCGGCGCCAGCGCCGGACGCTCCACGCCCCGGATCCTGCCGACCACGGTCTGCCCTCCGACCAGAAGCGCGCCGGAATTCCCCGCGGAAACGATCGCGTCCGCCTCCCCGTGCTTCACCATATTCATGCCGACCACCATGGAAGAATTCTTCTTCCTGCTGATCGCCTGCACCGGAGGTTCCGCGGTCTCGATCACCTGTTCGCAGTGTACGACCCGTATCCGATCCGAACCGTATGTATACTTCGCAAGCTCCGCCTCGATCCGGTCCTGCCGGCCGGTCAGGATCACCTCTATGTCGCCGCGGGAATTCACCGCGTCCACCGCGCCCTTCACAATCTCCCCCGGCGCGTTGTCGCCTCCCATCGCATCTACCACTACGCGAACCTTTTCTTCCATAAGTAAAGCCTCCTGTGTACCCTCATTTTCAAACACTGTTTCCTGTTTGCATTGCTACAAATGAATATACAACAAAGCATTTTAGAAATCAATCATTTTATATCATCCCCGCGGAGCGTTTCCTATATAGAAAAGTGAGGAGAACTTTCCGATATGAATCGAGTAGGAGGCGGTTTTCGCCTCTTACTCGCCGCGCGGGGTGCGTGCGGCTCTGCCGCAATATTTCCTCTCGCACCCCTGCGCATAAAAAAATCAGGAGTACCGGTTTTCACGCGGACTCCTGATCTCTTACCAAATCATCATACAAATCAATCAACTGAAATGATCTCTTTTTTGTTGTAACTGCCGCAGCTCTTACATACTCTGTGGGGCACCATAAGCTCACCGCACTTGCTGCACTTTACCAGAGTCGGGGCCGTCATCTTCCAGTTGGCTCTTCTCCGGTCTCTTCTTCCCTTGGAAGATTTATTTTTCGGACAAATCGACATCGCGTTACACCTCCAGTTTCTAATTCTATTCAGATAAAACCTGCGACCCGCCGCTTTCTGACGGGATCCTGTTCATAAACATACCTGGATATTATAACATCCGGAGAATATTTGTCAACCTGATTTTAAAATTTTTGTTTTAGTTACCTGTGGGTTACCCTCTCCGTCTCTTGTCCATATTCGACAAGCATTTCTAAAAAATTTATGTTTTTTCGTGCAAAGTGATTGATTTCTATTTCGGATGGGTGTATACTGAAACGCGGAATAAAAAAAGAAAGGTGGTTTGTTTTATTATGGCAGGCTATAAAATTACGAAAAAAGAGGATTCCTATACTTACACAGCACCGGGTCATCTTGACTGTAAGACCCAGAGGCTTCATGATCCGCAGGATGTCGACGGCGGTCGCCTTGTCAACGGCATTACATATTTTATGCCCTTCGGCGGCGGCACCGAGATGGGCAAGAACCCGGCCGAGTCGATCTATTACATCAAGAAGGGTACGATGAAATTCACGGCTGAGGACGGCACTGAGGCGATCCTGACCGAGGGCGACAGCGTACATATCGCTTCCAACTACGGCAAGATGGTGACCAATGTCGGCGCTGAGTCCGCTGAGATGGTCGTGATCCTTTTACCTCCGGCAAAATAAAACAGATCTGATTTACGCCCGGCAAAGGCGTTCAACAGAAACATGAAATAAAAAAGAAGTTCCCTGTAATGCGGAACTTCTTTTTTATTTCATGTGAAATAGACCAGTTCCTCTTCCGGGGCCATCGTGAGCTCTGCCTTTTTCGCGTAAAGAACCGGCCCCTTCCCGCGATATTCCTTCGCGAACTCATAATGTATCTCCGCGGTCAGATCCACCCACGATTTATGAGGGATATCCGCCGCATGGTCGTATTTACATTTCAGTCCGATGAACTGGATATCCTCGGCACAGCAGGTCATCGCGAACCGTCCCGGTACGAACATCGGCTTTCTGCCGAGTTTCTCCGGATGGTAGGCCAGAGCGAGGAAATGTATCGTCTTCCCCTCATATTTTTTCGGATCCTCCTGCACATCCAGATAGAAAAGGCCATAGTCATCGTCCGTAATATCGATCACAGCCTGATTCAGATCGTAGGGAAGCTCTTCCTTATCATTCTGGTCGATCGTGCCGTCCTCCCGCTCGTAGACGATCTGAGCCTTGCGGTTCAGCGCCTTGACGGTCCGGCGGAACTTCCCCTTAGGCGTCTCATCGGTACAGCGGTTGAAGATCACCACATCCGAAGCAAATACCTGCTCCATCATCATGGCGCGCATATTCGTCAGATACAGCTCATAGGTGGAAGCATCCACCGTAGTCAGCACCTGCACGATCTGCCAGTTCTTCGGCAGCGGCATCTCCATGATCTTCGCGCCCTCCCAGGTACCGTTGTACTCGATAAAAACCTGATCCGGCCGCATCGTCACGTCACAATCCTGCAAAAACTCCGCCGTAAACTCCTCCTCTGAATCCACGCCGATGACCGTCGCCTTTTTCTCCGCCAGCTTCTCCTCGTCAAACTCCACATCTCCGTCTTCACAGGCGATGATCAGCGTCCTGGCGCCGACGCCGAAATCATTCTCGATCAGCGTCTGCGTGATCAGGGATGTCTTTCCGCTGTCCATAAATCCCGTAAACAAATATACCGGTATATCCATATCGTCCTCCTGTTTCTGCAGCACACCGCGTCCCCGGCACAGCATATCGAAAACTCTTATGATACGCTGTGCCGTCAGTCTCTGCTGTCCTACAGTCCGAACACCTTCTCCAGCTTCGCCTCATCCACATCCGTCCCGATCACACAGATACGGCCTGTATAGTCAGGCTCGCCGGCGCGCAGCTCATACTCTCCGGGAACCATATCAAAGTAAATCCAGGTGCCGTCCTGTGCCGGAACCATTCCCTTTGCCCGAAGGATCGTGCCGTAATCTCCCGTTTCGCAGAAGGACCTGAGAATCTCCTCCAGACCCTCTTTTGTGAACTTATGCGGGGTTTCCTTTCCCCAGCTCGTAAAGATCTCATCCGCATGATGGTGGCCATGGTGGTCATGCCCGTGATCATGGCATTCATGGTCATGATCGTGCTCATGATCCTCATGTCCGTGATTGTGCTCATGATCCTCATGTCCGTGATCGTGCTCATGTTCGTGCTCATGTTCATGTCCGTGCCCGTGATCGTGCTCATGTTCGTGCTCATGTTCATGATAATGCTCCTGCTCTCCGTGCTTAAGCAACTGATCGTGCTCATGTAAATGCTACTCCGACGCCTCGAACACCGACATCATATA
>JAJQDV010000070.1:8682-16431 GCA_021202015.1 Clostridiales bacterium
AAGACCGCACACGACCTCCTGCCTAGTCTCGTGTTCACGGAGATGTGTATAATCGACAGGCTCATGTTCGTGCTCATCTCCGTGCTTATGCCCGTGATCGTGCTCATGTTCGTGCTCATGTTCGTGATTATGCTCGTGGTCTCCGTGCTTATGCCCGTGATCGTGCTCATGTTCATGCTCCTGCGCCGCCTCGAACTCCGCCATCATCTCCTCCATCAGAGAATCCTGTCCCTCGATCACCTGAAGGATCTGCGCCCCGGAAATCTCATCCCACGGCGTTGTGATCACAGCCGCCTTCGGATTCAGATCCTGAATCGTCTTCACACAGAGCTCCAGCTGTGCCGGCTTTGCGTTCTGTGTGCGGCTCAGGACGACAGTCGTCGCGTTCTCGATCTGATTATTGAAAAACTCACCGAACGCCTTCATCTGCTTTGCGGCTTTCAACGCGTTCGCGACCGTCACCAGCGCGTTTAACTTTACATCGGGATATTCCTCCTCCATGGCCTTTACAGAGGACATGACATCCGAAAGCTTCCCCACCCCCGACGGTTCGATCAGGATCCGGTCCGGATGATAAGTATCGATCACTTCTCTCAGACTTTTGTTAAAGTCGCCTACCAGCGTACAGCAGATGCAGCCGGAATTCAACTCCCGGATCTCGACGCCCGCGTCCTTTAAAAATCCGCTGTCTATACCAACCTCGCCGTACTCGTTCTCCACAAGAACGACCTGCTCGCCGGCGAACACCTCCTCCAGCATCTTTTTGATCAGAGTCGTTTTCCCTGCTCCGAGAAAACCCGAAACAATGTCTACCTTTGTCATGCCGAATCCCTTCTTTCTATAAAATATGCTCTCATTCATATCTGAAAATCAATTTCATAACAGTTTATAACTCAGGCCGGAAAATGTCAAGTCGCAGCGGAACCGCTCCACAGTTATTTTAATTTTACACGGCATCCTCTGCCACTTTTTTTGCATCAGAGCGCTTGTTAAAAAAAACCGGCTATGTTACACTTGATCACAGGTAATCTGACATGGAAACCATGTGTTTCCCGGTGATAACAATTTTAGCTGAAAAGGAGGTTTCGTATGAAAAAAAGATGGATTGCACTTTTACTGACACTGGTTGTGGCCGGTACCTGTCTGTATGGCTGTGGGAGCACATCGGACGATACGGAAAGCCAGTCGGCGGAATCAGCCGACGCAGACGGCGCAGACGCGGAAGCGGCTTCGTCCAAGCCGGCAACGGCCATTACTGCTGCAAAGAATGCGGAATGGTTCGATCTGCTGGATTTCTCAGATGAATCAGAGAAAGAAAACGCGCTGCGCGGTCTGATCGAAGCACCGGAGAGCGTTGAGCTGTATGACGATGACGGCAATGTGGTCTGGAGCGTGGATTCCTATGATTTTATCAGCGAAACAGCTGATTCTGATGATACGGACAGCACAGGGACTGACACCGCGGACACTTCCGACATCCCGGACACGGTAAACCCGAGCCTCTGGCGAAACACGGAGTACAATACATACGCCGGCCTGTTTGAAGTGTGCGAGGGCATTTATCAGGTGCGCGGCTACGACATGTCGAATATCACCTTTATCCGGACGGACAATGGCTGGATTGTTTTTGACGTGCTGATGTGCCAGGAAGATTCCGAAGCGGCCATGGCGCTGATGGAAAAATATTTCGGCGAGCTGAATATCGTTGCCGTGCTCTACAGTCACAGCCATATTGACCATTACGGCGGCATCGAGGGCGTGATCGACAAAGACGATGTGGCGGATTCCAGTCTTACGCTGGAAGAGCAGCTTGCATCCGGAGACGTTGTGGTGCTCGCGCCGGAAGGCTTTCTGGAGGAAGCGATTTCAGAGAATGTATACGTAGGCGTAGCAATGAAGCGCAGAGCCATGTACCAGTACGGCTCATTGCTGGAAAACGACATACAGGGCTCACTGGGCATCGGTATCGGTCTCGGACAGTCTACAGGGACGTCCTCACTGGTAGCGCCCACCTATGAGATTTCCGAAAATGAGACGATCGTCATTGACGGTCTGGAGATTCAGTTCCAGCTTACACCCGGTACAGAGGCGCCTGCAGAGATGAATGCTTATTTCCCGGAATATAATGCTCTCTGGCTGGCGGAAAACTGCACCGGCACCATGCACAATCTCTACACATTGCGGGGCGCTCAGGTGCGTGACGCGAACAGCTGGGCAAAATATATTATAGAAGCGGAGCAGATGTTCGGCGACGAGACGGAGGTTGTTTTCCAGAGCCACAACTGGCCGCACTGGGGTACGGAAACGATCAAACAGTATATGGAAGATACCGCTGCGGTTTACAAATTCATCCATGACGAGACGCTGCGCTATATCAACCTGGGCTACACCTCCACGGAAATCGCAAATATGATAGAATTGCCCGAGCGGCTGCAGACCGTGTGGTACTGCCGACAATACTACGGGACACTCTCACACAATGTAAAAGCGGTTTATCAGAAGTACATGGGCTGGTACGATGCGAATCCCGTGAATCTGAACCTGCTGACGCCTGAAGAGACCGCACAGAAATGGGTAGAATACCTCGGAGATGTGGACAAAGTGCTGGAGATGGCACAGGCTGATTATGATGAGGGTGAGTACCAGTGGGTGGCACAGGTAACGATGCAGCTCATCTACGCGGATCCGGAAAACTGGGACGCGCGCTACCTCTGTGCGGACGCGCTGGAGCAGCTTGGCTATCAGGCGGAGAGCGGCACCTGGCGGAATGCGTACCTGACCGGCGCTTACGAGCTGCGCAACGGCAATAATCTGAATTTAACCACATCATCCTCCCTGTCAAACATGATATCGGAGATGACCATGGATCTGCTGCTGGACTATATCGGTATCCGAACCGACTCCGGCGAAGCGCAGGACGACGATGTGACGATCAACTTTATTCTCACCGATACCGGCGAAACTTATTATGTGAGCAGATGGGCAGGCGTCGTGATGGCGTACCCGGATGAAACCCGGGATGACGCGGACGCAACCATTACCTGCGAGCTTTCGCAGCTGATCGCCGCCATGACAGGCGATACAGAGGCTCTCGCCGCCATTACCATCGAGGGGGACAGCACCGCACTGACACGCTTCCTGCAGTACTGCACGACATTCACTGCCGATTTCAATATCGTGGAGCCGTAAGGAAACTTGAATCAGACATCGAGAAATGTGAGCATCTCCTAAACAGGAAACAGGTTTAGCCGCTTTTAATCATGCAGCGTCAGATAGTTTTTCATAGTCTTCAATGCGGATTTCTCCAGGCGGCTGACCTGTGCCTGGGAGATGTGGATTTCGGAGGCGACCTCCATCTGGGTTTTTCCCTCGAAGAAACGCAAACGGATGATGCGGGACTCTCTTTCCCCGAGCCGCGTCATCGCATCGCTCAGCGAGAGATGTTCCACCCAGCGGTCCTCACGGTTCTTCTTATCGCTGATCTGATCCATGACATAGAGCGGCTCGCCGCCGTCGCTATAGATGGGATCATAGAGGCTGACCGGCGTCTGAATGGCATCCAGGGCATAGACAATGTCCTCCTTCGGGATGCCAGTCTCCCTGGCAATGTCTGTGATCGTCGGTTCGACATCCGACCTTTTCATCAGGGCTTCCTTCGCCTGCATGGCCTTGTAGGCCGTATCGCGAAGGGAGCGGCTGACGCGGACGCTGTTGTTATCGCGCAGGTATCTTCGAATCTCACCGATGATCATCGGAACGGCATAGGTGCTGAATTTCACATCCATGGTCGGATCAAAGTTGTCGATCGACTTGATGAGTCCGATGCAGCCGATCTGGAACAGGTCGTCGATGTTTTCGCTGTTCGAAGCAAATCTGCGGATCACGCTTAAGACCAGGCGGAGGTTCCCGCGGATATAGGTTTCGCGCGCTTCCATATCTCCCTGCCGGATTTTTTCAAATAAAACAGTCTTTTCATCCTCTTTTAAAACGGGCAGGGTGGCGGTATTCACTCCGCTGATCTCTACTTTATATGCTGCCATGCAAACCGACCTCCGCAAAAATTCTATAAAAAGAATGCGCAGAATCAGGCTTGCTTATTCATAAAAAACGATTATCTTTTTTCCTTGCGGCAAAGTGCCGCTCGATACATAAATCTTTACACTTCTTAGTAACCAAGCTCTTCCCCGACCAGAATCACCTTGATTCGTCCCGGGATACCGCTTCTGCGGGTGATCACGGTCTGACTGCAGATACAGTCGTCTCCGAGACAGTTTCCGCACTGACCGGTCAATGCGCAGGGCGTATTTTTGTTCAGACGCACACAGTTCGGCGGAGAGGCAATGTTTTTGACCCTCTTATATGCACTGTGTACATCAGCGGTCACCTTGTTCATGCCTGCTACGATAATGACCTCCTTCGGCCCGAAGATCAGGGCGGCCATGCGGTTGCCGCTGCCGTCGATGTTGACGAGCTCCCCGTCCATCGTAATGGCGTTTGTGCTCATAAAATAGCAGTCGCACAGAAGTGCCCGGCGAAGGATGTCTGTCACCTCCTCCATGGTGGCGCCGGTTGTTCTGTCCAGATAAGTGATGTCCTTCCGGCTGCGGAGCATATCCATGATCCCGCATTCCTGCAGAGTTACGGAGCCGCCGTTGGAAACAGTCATGCCCGGTTTCGCGAAGGACATTGCCAGCTCTGCCGCTTCCTCTGCGGTAGGACAGTAGAATCCCTCCATACGTCTTTTGTTCAGAGCTTTTATGATCGTTCCGGCTGCTTTTTCATAGTATTGCTGTTTGGGTGTCATAGTGGTACCTCCTCGTAGAAAATGTTCCATTGATTCTGTTGTTGTATCTGTTGAAAATTATAACACCGAATTCTTTCACGTACAATAAAACAGCCCAATATCCGCAATAAAATTTTACGGCTTATGATGCAGGGAGTCTTGAAGAAAGTTTTCCGTAATGATATACTGATATCCGATTCGGTCAATCCGCAGTTTGACCGCAACACAAATATAATATTTCTATCTGAACGAAACAGGCAAAGGGAGATTATAATGGAAAAATTACTTGACCTGATCACCGCGGAAGTCACAAAGGCGTTTGTCAGCGCGGGATATGAAGAAAAATACGGAAAGACCGTTCTTTCCAACCGGCCGGACCTGTGTGAATTCCAGTGCAACGGCGCTATGGCCGCGGCGAAGGCTTACAAAAAAGCGCCGTTTCTGATCGCGGACGCCGCAGCGGAACAGCTCGCCGGAAACGACATGTTTTCCTCCGCCGAGTCCGTGAAACCCGGATTTCTGAACCTGAAGTTCTCGGAAAAGTATCTGGCGGATTATCTGAATAAAATGCAGGGACACGAGACGCTCGGCGTGGGAAACCCCGGGCAGAACCGGACTGTCATCGTAGACTACGGCGGAGCGAACGTCGCGAAGCCGCTGCATGTCGGCCATCTGCGGTCCGCCATCATCGGCGAGAGTATTCGGCGCATGGGACTTGCCCTGGGCTACCGCATGATCGGCGATGTGCATCTCGGGGACTGGGGCCTGCAGATGGGTCTGATCATTGAGGAGCTGCGCGACCGCAGGCCGGATCTGGTCTATTTTGACGAGGACTTCACCGGCGAATATCCGGCGGAAGCGCCTTTTACCATCAGCGAGCTGGAGGAGATTTACCCCGCCGCAAGCAAAAAATCAAAAGAAGATGCGGCGTTTAAGGAAAGGGCGCACCGGGCGACCTTAAAGCTGCAGGAAGGCTATGCCCCCTACCGCGCGGTCTGGAACCATATCATGCAGGTGTCGGTGACAGATCTGAAGAAAAATTATGAGAATCTGGACGTCCATTTCGATCTCTGGAAGGGTGAGAGCGACGCCGACCCCTATATTCCGGATCTGATCCGGAACCTGCAGGATATGGGGCTTGCCTATGAAAGCGAAGGCGCCCTGGTCGTGGATATCGCGGAGGAGACAGACTCCAAAGAGCTGCCGCCCTGCATCATTCGCAAATCTGACGGCGCCGCCCTGTACGCCACCTCTGACCTGGGCACGATCCTCGAACGGGAAAAGGATTTCTCCCCGACGGAATACATTTATCTGGCCGACAAGCGTCAGCAGCTGCATTTCACACAGGTATTCCGCGTAGCAAAAAAGGCCGGTTTTGTAAAACCGGAAACAAAAATGATCCACATCGGGTTCGGCACGATGAACGGGAAGGACGGGAAGCCCTTCAAGACCAGGGACGGCGGCGTCATGCGCCTGGAGCACCTGATCGCGGATATCA
Source organism: Clostridiales bacterium (assembly GCA_021202015.1). Lineage (GTDB taxonomy): Bacteria > Bacillota > Clostridia > Lachnospirales > Lachnospiraceae > Eubacterium_I. The sequence goes on from JAJQDV010000070.1 coordinate 14,964, forward strand.
ATGACGCCGTTTATTCCCGTATTATGGAAAACCGCGCCATCTCCGAGGAGGAAGCGCGCCAGACCGCAAAAACCGTCGGGCTTGCCGCCCTCAAATACGGCGACCTGTCCAACCAGGCCTCCAAGGATTATGTGTTCGATATCGACCGATTCATTTCCTTTGAGGGAAATACCGGTCCGTATATCTTGTATACGATTGTGCGGATCAAATCCATTCTGAAAAAATATGCCGAAACCGGCCGAAGCGCTGCGGGAAAGCAGATTCTCCCCGCGCAGGGAACGGAAGAAAAGGATCTGATGCTGGAGATCGCCAAATGGAACAGCGTGATGGAAAACGCGTTCGAGGAGACGGCTCCGCACAAGATCTGCGCCTATATCTACGACCTGGCGAACGCGTTCAACCGCTTCTACCATGTCACAAAAATCCTCGCGGAGGAAGACGAGACCGCGCAGGCGGGCTATATCCGGCTGCTGGAGCTGACAAAGAGCGTTTTGGAAGCCGGGATCGATGTACTCGGATTTTCCGCTCCCGAGCGGATGTAAGATGACGGATCCCTACTCCGTATCCCTCTGGTCCACGCACACTGCGTGGACCACAAACCGTTCATCGTCACGGACAGAGGTGCAGGTGGAAAGCGTAACGATCCGATCTGTGATATCGGGAACGATCCCGGTATCCCGCAGCGAAAGAGATAGCATGAGATCGATCAGCTCCTGATACGCGTCATCCGGTTCATAACCCACCGTATAAATCGCACTGTCGTCCGTCACCACCTCATAGGCGAATATCCTGTAGCGGTATGCAGCCGACTCTGTATAGATTGTAAAATACTGATTGGACTCATAGAAGTCCTCATCCCTGCGATACTGCTTCAGCGTGCCGAACATCGTTCCGTTCCGCATATTATGTCCGTAAATGATATTATGGTAATCTGAAAAATCCGGCGTGTTCGCCGCCTCCAGAAAGATACTGCCTGCGGTATGGGACGCGCCGTACAGATCAGTCCGCAGATAAGTGTCGTTATCTCCCGCATAAAGAATCGGATAATCCACCGCAACCGCTGTTGTATCATCAAAACGAATCCAGCCGATCACATCCGGATTGATCTGTTTTAAAGCGTCAAAATCAATGACGACGGACGCCCACGCCTCATCACCATCACCATAACCATCACCATCCTCCTCCGTATCGCTGTCGTCTCCCCTATCCACATACTGTTCGGCCAGATCCTGATAGCTCTGTTCGGACTGATGATAATCGGAAAGAATGGGAAGCAGCCTGGAAAGCGAAAAAACGATCACGACAACGGCGACGACCAGAACGATCACCGTCACGGCTCTCCCGCCCTTTTTTCTTTTTTTCTTCTTTGGAGATGAACCTCCTTCTGATATTTCCGACATTCCGGATCCTCTCTGGGTTAAGTAGACTGGCTCTTTGCAAAGCCAGCCCCTCCAAGAACCGGACGTGC
>JAJQDV010000013.1 GCA_021202015.1 Clostridiales bacterium
AGCTATCCAGGAGCAGCTGCGTGACCCGGACGCGCCTAAGGAGGCGTTATTCGCGAATCTCGTGCGGGAGGCTTTTTTGAAAAAAGAGATCTCCGGCGTGTATTTTATCGGGGACGGGTTTGACGGCGGCTGGATGCACGAGACGCTGCGGGTCGTCGGACCGAACCGTCGGGTTTTCTGCGGGAAGAACCTGTTTACCCTCGGCGCCTGCTATGCCGGTTACCGGAATCTGGTCACGGAAGGATGGAATTATTATTACGACGCTCCCTATAAGCTTCAGGGAGAGGTGTCTTTGAAGGTGCTGAAAGGCGGTGAACCCGGTTTTCTCCGGCTGACACGGCTGGGTGAGAACTGGTTCCTGCCGACGGAAAGCTATTATTTTCTGTATAACAGCGATCCTAAGCTGGAGGTGTGGATTCGCGTCCGACAGCGAATGAATCCGCGGATCGAGACATTTACGCTGGATTATCTGCCGGACCGCGCGCCCGGCAGCATCCGGCTCGGCGTTTCGGCGGTTCCCATGAGCGGGGAGGAGGTCCGGATCCGTGTGTGGGACGACGGCTTCGGGGAACTGTTCGAGTCTACGGGGAAGATCTGGGAGTTTACTATGAAAGTGTCGTGAATAGACAGACAGATGGACATGCTTGCATGACCAGATGACTGGATATTCGACGACTTTCATAGATAGATGTATAAAAGGAGGCTGCCATGCTTCGTCTGATTGAGGGAAATAAAACAGAGCATCCGTTTTCACATGAAAATCTGCCGGTGCGTTTTTACAGCATGGAGGAGCTCTGTTATTTTATGGAGACCAATATGTATCTGATCGATTCTTCCTGGCTGGGGGAGGATCTGTTCTCCTGGCTGGAAAAGGAGCTGGATGCGGGCGTGCTGGCCGCTACCCTGCGTTCTGAGTGGCGAAAATCGAAGGATATCTATGCCTGTGCGGAGAGGATTTTATCCGAATCCGGATACTACGATGAGGCGGGGCTCGATCGAATCGCGGCTCTGCTCGACCGGATGCGGGGAAAGACGAAGATGGAGAGGCGCAAAATGCGCGGCGACCTGTTTCTGGACGCAGGGAAATACCGCAAAGCCGCCCTTACCTACATGGAGCTTCTGGAGGAAGAGTACGAGATACAGATGACTGAGGAACTGCGGGGGAATATTTTTCATAATCTGGGTGTCGTCTATGCGCGTCTGTTTCTGTTCCCGGAAGCGGCCCGGATGTTCGCGAAGGCCTACGCGCTCAGAAAGACGGACGGGAGCAGGGACGCCTATCTGTATGCCATGAATTATGTGGATGATTCCTGTACGGTCGAGGAGGGCGGAATGGACCTGAATTTCAATGTGATGCGGGACGCCTTAAACCGCCTGACGGAAGCGGCGGATGATCCGGAGAATTACGCGGAGCGAAAGGAAGCCTCCGCGGCGGCGTCCGCTTTCGACTGGAAGGCCGCGCAGGAGAAGCTTCTGCTCAGATGGAGCGAGTCTTACCGGGAAATGGTACGGTGAGGAAAAAGGAAAATATTATTTACAACAAAAATGAAATGTAGTATAATCTCACGCGGATGGTATTCTGAAAAGAAACTGTACCGCGTTTTTTCATTTTTTATTTGAATCGGAGCTTATATTACGATATGAAAGCTGAACAGACACTTTCATGGTAAATGAGACTTCACGATCCCGCCGGACGGATGATGATCGGCAACCGGATTTTTTTATCATATAGGAAAGTTCTCCAAACTTCCTAAATGATAAAAAACGCTCCGCTGTGGATGCGCCAAGGCGCATTCTTTTTCAAGCGACAGGAGATTCCTGCCCTGTGTTTTCCGGGAGCCCGCGTCAGAGGAATGGAGGGATGCTTATGGACATTGGTTTTATCGGCGCAGGGAAAGTGGGCTTCTCCATGGGGAAGTATCTGACTGAGCGCGGCAGACGTGTGACGGGCTATTACAGCCGCAGTCCGCGGTCTTCACTGGAAGCAGCAGAGTTTACGCAGTCCGGACAGTATCCGGATATCGCGGGTCTGGTCCGGGAGAGTGACATGATCTTCCTGACTGTACCGGACGGGGCGATCGCCCCGGTATGGGATCAGGTAAAGCGGCTTCCGATTCAAAATAAGATGATCTTACACTGCAGCGGATTTTTAAGTTCCGCGGTCTTTTCAGATATCGGGGGTACTCACGCCTTCGGTTATTCCATCCATCCGCTTCTGGCGGTCAACGACAGATATACTTCATGGGAGAAGCTGGGCTCCGCCGTTTTTACGATCGAGGGAGCCGGGGAACATCTGGATTTTCTAAAGAATATGTTCGAAAGCTTCGGAAATACGGTGGAGGTGATCTCCGCGGAGCATAAGGCGCTCTATCACGCGGCGGCGGCAATGGCCAGCAATCTCTATGTGGGGCTCGCCGGATTATGTGAGGAGCTGCTTTGCGGCTGCGGGTTTTCACCGGAAAACGCGCACACGGCGCTGATCCCGCTCATTCTGGGAAACGTGCAGAATATCGCGGATGTCGGACCGGCTGCGGCGCTGACCGGACCGATCGAGCGGAATGACGCGGACACGGTGGCTGCCCATCTCGGCTGCCTGCCGGAAGAATCGCGGGAGGTCTATCGCGTATTGTCCGGACAGGTGCTGAAAGTGGCAAAGCAAAAACACCCGGAACGGGATTATGGCAGATTGGAAGGGGAATTACGGAAATGAAAAAGACAATCGCGACGTTAAAGAAGATGAAAGAGGAAAAGGACAGGATCACCATGCTGACCTGTTATGATTACTCCACGGCGAAGCTGATGGACGCGGCGGGCGTGGACGTCCTGCTGATCGGGGATTCTCTCGGCAATACGATACTCGGATATGAGGATACGCTGCCGGTCACGATGGAGGATATGATCCATCACACCGCGGCCGTGGCGCGCGGGACAAAGGAAGCGCTGGTCATCGCGGATATGCCTTTTATGTCCTACCAGACGTCTGTTTATGACGCTGTTGTAAATGCCGGTCGTCTGATCAAGGAGGGGCACGCGAATGTGGTGAAGCTGGAGGGCGGCGCACGGGTCTGCGAACAGATCGAGGCGATCGTCCGCGCGGATATTCCGGTGTGCGCGCATATCGGCCTGACGCCGCAGTCTGTAAACGCGTTCGGCGGTTTTAAGGTGCAGGGAAAGAGCGAGGAGGCGGCGAGAGAGCTTCTCGAGGACGCAAAAAAGGTCGAGGCGGCCGGGGCGAGTATGGTCGTGCTCGAGGGGATTCCGGCGAAGCTGGCTGCCGTTATCACCCGGTCGATTGATATCCCGACGATAGGGATCGGAGCGGGCGCGGACTGTGACGGCCAGGTGCTTGTGTATCAGGATATGCTCGGGATGTTTACGGACTATGTGCCGAAATTTGTGAAGCAGTTCGCAAACGTCGGAGAGGTGATGACCGGCGCGTTCACGGATTATATGAGGGAAGTGAAGGCCGGGACATTTCCGGCGGCGGAGCACACGTATAAGATTGCGGATGAGATTATAGAGAAGATTTCAGAAGAATGAGGAATTTATACTATGAAAATTATAGAAAAGATAAGAGATATAAAAGATATTGTCAGAGAATGGAAGAAAGAAGGTTTCAGCATCGGCTTCGTTCCGACGATGGGCTATCTGCATGAGGGGCACGGCAGCCTGATCAAAAGGGCGCGGGAGGAAAATGACCGGGTGGTCGTGAGTATTTTCGTGAATCCGATGCAGTTCGGTCCGAGTGAGGACCTGGCGAGTTATCCGCGGGATCTCGAAAAGGACAGCGCTTACTGCGAGCGCCTGGGTGCGGATCTGATCTTTCATCCGGAACCGGAGGAAATGTATAAGGATGGATTCAGTTCGTATGTGGATATGTCGGTGCTGACGGAGGAACTCTGCGGGCTGAGCCGTCCCGTACATTTCCGAGGGGTCTGTACGGTCCTGACGAAGCTGTTCAATATCGTACAGCCGGACCGGGCCTACTTCGGTCAGAAGGACGCCCAGCAGCTCGCGGTCGTGAAGCATATGGTGGAGGACCTGAATATGAATCTCGAGATCGTCGGCTGTCCGATCATCCGCGAGGAGGACGGTCTGGCGAAAAGCTCCCGGAATACGTATCTGTCGGCCGAAGAGCGCAAGGCGGCGCTTATTTTAAGTAAAACGATCCTTCTCGGCGAAAAGATGGTGGAAGAGGGCGAGCGTGACGCAGACAGACTGGTAGAGGTCATGAAGGCGAATATCGCCACGGAGCCGCTGGCCAGAATTGATTATGTGAAAGCCGTTGACGGCCTGACCATGCAGCAGGTAAAAGAGGTAAAACCTTCCGTGCTCGTGGCCATGGCGGTCTATATCGGAAAGACGAGATTAATAGACAACTTTAGCGTTGAAAGCGCTGTGGAATAGACGGACGGATGGGCATGTTTACATGCACAGACGGACGGATATTGCAAAGTCTGACGGAAATGAGCAGGAGGAAGCGATTATGAACATTACCATGCTGAAGGGAAAGATCCATCGCGCGGCGGTGACCCAGGCAGAGCTGGATTATGTGGGCAGTATCACCATCGATGAGGATCTCATGGACGCGGCCGGCATTCTGGAATATGAGAAGGTTCAGGTGGTGGACATTAATAACGGGAACCGACTTGACACCTATACCATCGCCGGGGAACGCGGGAGCGGGGTGGTCTGTCTGAACGGAGCGGCCGCGCGCTGTTGCAGCGTGGGAGACCGAATTATCATCATGTCCTATGCGGAGATGACGCCGGAGGAGGCAAAATCACACCGGCCGGCGGTCGTATTTGTGGATGATCAAAACCGGATCCGCCGAGTGACCGCCTATGAAAAGCACGGCCGGCTGTTCGAGCAGGAAGTTTCTGTCAGAAGATGAAACCCGAACCGGATCGCATCGCCTTTCAGAAAAGGAGGAAGTTATGTTACAGGGAAAAACGGTTGTTCTCGGCGTGACAGGAAGCATCGCTGCCTATAAGATCGCGAATCTGGCCAGCATGCTCGTAAAACAGCATGCGGAGGTTCATGTTATCATGACAGAAAACGCGGTCAATTTTATCAATCCCATCACATTTGAGACGCTGACGAACCATAAATGTCTGGTGGATACATTTGACCGCAATTTCCAGTTCCATGTAGCGCATGTGAATCTGGCGGCGCAGGCGGACGTCATGCTGATCGCCCCGGCCTCCGCCGATGTGATCGGGAAGCTTGCGGGAGGAATCGCGGATGATATGCTGACGACGACAGCTCTGGCCTGTAAGGCTCCGATGCTCATCGCTCCGGCGATGAACACATATATGTACGAAAATCCCATATTGCAGGATAACCTCAGGAAGCTTGAATCCTGTGGGAAGGAAATCATCGAGCCCGCCAGCGGGATGCTCGCCTGCCGGGATATCGGAAAGGGAAAGATGCCGGAGCCGGAGATCCTGATGCAATATATTCTCCGCACGATCGCCATGGAGAAAGATCTGGCGGGAAAACGGGTGCTGGTCACTGCGGGACCGACGCGGGAGGCGATCGATCCGGTCCGCTATATCACGAATTATTCCACCGGGAAGATGGGGTATGCCATCGCGCAGAACGCGATGCTGCGCGGCGCGAAGGTGACGCTGGTTTCCGGACCCTGTAACATCCTGCCGCCGATGTTTACGGAGTTTTATCCGGTGATTTCCGCGCAGGATATGTACGAGGCCGTGATGGAGCGTCAGGCGGAATCGGACATTGTCATCATGACGGCGGCTGTGGCGGACTACAGACCCGCTCAGGTCAGTGAGGAGAAAATCAAGAAAAAGGACGGGGAACTGATCCTTCCGCTGACCCGCACGAACGATATCCTCCGGACGCTGGGGGAAAAGAAGCGCTCCGATCAGTTTCTCTGCGGTTTTTCCATGGAAACGCAGAATATGCTGGAGAATTCCAGAGCAAAGATTCGCAAAAAGAATCTCGATATGATCGTTGCGAATAACCTGAAGGTGGATGGCGCCGGATTCGGTACGGACACCAATGTGATCACGATCATTACGCCGGATTCCGAGCAGGAGCTGCCGCTGATGAGCAAGGCGGAGGCGGCGGGGCGCATACTGGATGCGATCATTGCTTCGTGAGCAGATAAAAAACATTGAATTTACAGTGCTTTCGTTCTGTCAAGAAAAAACACTTGACACCTGTGCGGATCTGTGCTACCCTACCGTAGGTGATTGACATGGAGAAGATCGGGCAGCAGGTATTTTTATATGATTTTTATGGAGAATTGCTGACGGATCACCAGAAGAGCGTGTATGAGGATATCGTTTTAAACGATCTGTCTCTCAGCGAGATCGCGGAAGAACGCGGGATCAGCCGTCAGGGAGTGCACGATCTGGTGAAGCGGTGCGACCGTATTTTGAATGCTTATGAGGAAAAGCTGCATCTGGTGGAGCGTTTCCTGAAGACCCGCGAGGATGTCACACGGATTCGTGATCTGTCCGCGGAAGAGGTCGGAGACAACGCCGGGGTGCTGGCGCAGATTCATCGGATTTCCGAACGGATTTTAAAGGAACTGTAAAGGAAAGCGACTCTTTCATTGACGGGCTGCGGAATGGAGATTTATATGGCGTTTGACAGTTTATCAGAAAAACTTCAGAATGTGTTTAAAAATCTGAGAAGCAAGGGCCGCCTGACGGAAGCTGATGTGAAGTCCGCAATGAAGGAGGTCAAGATGGCTCTCCTCGAGGCGGATGTGAACTTCCGCGTGGTGAAGCAGTTTGTGAAGGCTGTGGAGGAGCGCGCGGTCGGCTCTGACGTGATGAACGGCCTGAACCCCGGCCAGATGGTTGTCAAGATCGTGAATGAGGAAATGGTCAGAATGATGGGCTCCGAGACGGCTGAGATACAGCTGAATCCGGGTCAGGCCACTACGATCATCATGATGGCGGGACTTCAGGGCGCCGGCAAGACGACGACCACGGCAAAGCTCGCCGGGAAGTATAAGCTGAAGGGGAAGAAACCGCTTCTGGTTGCCTGCGACGTTTATCGCCCTGCTGCGATTCAGCAGCTGCAGATCAACGGCGAGAAGCAGGACGTTGAGGTGTTTTCCATGGGAACCGGGCATAAGCCGGTGGATATCGCGAAGGCTGCCGTGGAGCACGCGGCGAAGAACGGAAATAATATCATTATTTTAGATACGGCGGGACGGCTTCATATCGATGAGGATATGATGAACGAGCTGTCTGAGATCAAGGCACATGTGGCTGTAGATCAGACGGTACTCGTGGTGGACGCCATGACCGGGCAGGACGCGGTCAATGTGGCGGGCACCTTTGATGAGAAGATCGGGATCGACGGTGTGATCCTGACAAAGTTGGACGGCGACACCAGAGGCGGCGCCGCGCTTTCCATCCGGGCCGTGACCGGCAAACCGATCTTTTACGCCGGCATGGGTGAGAAGCTGTCCGATCTGGAACAGTTCTATCCGGAGCGTATGGCGTCCAGGATCCTGGGGATGGGAGATGTTCTCTCCCTGATCGAGAAGGCGGAGGCCGAGCTCGATGAAGAGAAGGCTGCTGAGATGGAGCAGCGCATGCGGAAGGCGGAGTTTTCCTTTAACGATTATCTCGAGTCCATGAACCAGATGAAGAAGATGGGCGGCCTGACCAGCGTGCTCAGCATGATGCCCGGCATGGGCGGTTCCCAGATGAAACAGATCGAGGACGCGATGGACGATAAGAAGATGGCGCGGATTGAGGGGATCATCTATTCCATGACCCCCGCGGAGAGGGACGATCCGTCTCTGCTGAATCCGGGCAGAAAACGCCGCATCGCCCAGGGCGCCGGCGTTGACATCAGCGAGGTCAACCGTCTGGTCAAGCAGTTTGAGCAGGCGCGCAAGATGATGAAACAGATGTCCGGCGGAAAAAAGGGCAGACGGGGTCTCGGAATTCCCGGTGGTTTTGGCGGTAAAATGGGAGGCTTTAAGGGCCTGCCGTTTTAAGCAGCGCGTAAAGCGCGATAGAGAGAATATGATTTCTCAAAATCAGAAAACATGTAACTGAGAAGGATTTATATTGAACGACAAAAATAAGTTGTCATTCCATGTAAACAGTTACGAAAATATATCGGCAGGAGGTGAAGTACGATGGCAGTAAAGATCAGATTGCGCAGAATGGGACAGAAGAAGGCTCCTTTTTACAGAATTGTGGTAGCCGACTCCAGAAGCCCGCGCGATGGCAGGTTTATCGAGGAGATCGGTTACTATGATCCGACAAAGGATCCGTCCGTAATCCGCGTAGATGAGGAAGCAGCAAAAAAATGGCTGGCAAACGGCGCTCAGCCCACTCAGACAGTAGATAAGATCCTGAAGATTGCCGGCATTGAGAGGTAGTGGACCTGTGAGGAAAACGAAATGAAAGAATTAGTAGAGGTAATTGCAAAATCACTCGTCGAAAATCCGGAAGAGGTTTCTGTCACAGAGACAGTCAAAGAACATGTGACCGTCCTGGAACTCCATGTAGCGCAGGATGATATGGGTAAGGTAATCGGAAAGCAGGGCAGGATCGCAAAGGCGATTCGCTCTGTGGTAAAGGCAGCTGCATCGAGAGAGGGCAAAAAGGTTGTCGTTGAGATTGTTTAGATGCGGATTTTCAAAGTGTCCGTTTAAAAACAGCCTTAAAAACGAGACATGACGACGCGCCATGTCTCGTTTTTTTATCATATAGAAAAGTTCTCCGAACTTCCTATATGATAAAAAACGCTCCGCGGGGAGGCACATGCCGCGCAAAGGAAGATGTCTGTTTACACAGATGCGCGGCAGCGCAGGAATCCCGCAAAGCGGGATTCTATTTTAAGTTTGCGCGCCATGGGCGCGTAGGGGATTTTATAAAGAAAGATAAAAGGAAGCAGTATGGAAGACAGATTTCAGGTCGGCATCATATCCGGAACGCACGGCATTGCCGGTGAGGTAAGGGTATATCCGACGACAGACGACAGCAGGCGCTTTCAGCAGCTTACGCATGTGATCCTGGATACCGGAAAGGGTGATATGGAGCTGGAGATCGCGCGGGCCCGGTTTTCGAAAAACATGGTGATCTTAAAGTTCCGTGAGTTTCAGAATATCAACGAGGTAGAGGGATTTCGCGGAAAAAGCCTTTACGTGACCCGTGAGAACGCGGTAAAGCTGGAGAAGGATGAGTACTTTATCGCGGATATGATCGGCATGAAGGTGGTCTCCACGGAAGAGGAGGAGCTGGGAAATTTAAAGGATGTGATGCGGACGGGCGCGAACGATGTCTATGTGGTGCAGACTACGGACGGCGGAGAGCTTCTTTTGCCGGCGATTCATGACTGTGTGAAAAAGGTGGATATGCAGCTGGGCGTGATTACGGTGTTTCTGATGCCGGGTCTGCGGGAATAGAGGGTTTTAAAGGTGCTGAATCAATGAGATTTCATGTTTTAACACTTTTTCCGGATATGGTGCGCCGGGGGCTTCAGGCCAGTATCACGGGAAAGGCGATGGAAAACGGCCTTATAGAACTGAATACGGTCAATATTCGCGATTACACGCTGGATCGCCACAAAAAGGTAGACGACTATCCTTACGGCGGCGGTGCGGGCATGGTGATGCAGGCGCAGCCGGTCTATGACGCGTGGCGGACGGTGGTCACGGCTGTCGGCTATGAGCCCCGATGTGTTTATCTCACTCCGCAGGGACGCAGGTTCGATCAGAAGATGGCAAAATCTTTTGCCGGGGAGCGGGATCTGATTCTTCTATGCGGACATTATGAGGGCGTCGATGAGCGCGTTCTCGAGGAGATCGTCAGCGATTCCGTTTCCATCGGGGACTATGTGCTGACCGGAGGGGAGCTTCCTGCCATGGTGATGGTTGACGCGATTTCCAGGATGATTCCGGGTGTACTTAACAATGAGGAGTCGGTAAGCACGGAATCTCTGGAGGGGGGACTGCTCGAATATCCGCAGTACAGCCGCCCTTCGGAATGGAGGGGGAGAGCGGTGCCGCCGGTGCTTTTGTCCGGCAACCATCAGGAGGTAGAGGAGTGGCGCCGAGAGCAATCCGTCCTGCGCACGCTGCGAAACCGTCCGGATCTTCTGGAGGAAGCCGGCCTCTCACTACGGGAGGTGAAACTGATCCTTGATCATTTGGAAGAGTAGATGCACATGCCGCTCAAAGGAAGATGTCCGCTTACGCAGACGCGCGGCAGCGCAGGAAACCCGCAAAGCGGAATTCTATTTTATATGAAAAAAATTTCTTGCATTTATGCGGAGCGTATGGTAAAGTAATTCTTGTTGTGAAAAGAAGAGATGGTCCTCTGTTACGGTAGAGTATTACGAACATCAATATTTTAGGAGGTCACAAAATGAACGCAGGTGAAATTATCAGAAGTATCGAAGCGGAGCAGATGAAGCCGGAGGTGACGGAGTTCCGCGAGGGCGATACCGTTCGTGTACACGCGAAGATCAGAGAGGGGAACCGCGAGAGGATTCAGGTTTTCGAGGGCACCGTACTGAAGAGACAGGGCGGGAGCAGCCGTGAGACGTTTACGGTCCGCAAGTTTTCAAACGGCGTCGGCGTTGAGAAGACATGGCCGGTTCATTCCCCGAACGTAGAGAAGATCGAGGTGGTTCGCCGGGGCAAGGTCAGGAGAGCAAAGCTTTATTATCTGCGCGGACGCGTCGGCAAGAGAGCCAAGGTCAAAGAGCTGGTAAAATAAGCTTCGGCAGCAGGAAAGGGGTTGTGGTAAACACAGCTCCTTTTTAAGCATATGGAAGATTTGTCTTCTTTTTGAATGAATAAGGAGAGTAAGATGCCTGTTTTTCGATCAAAGGGACTGAGCTTTCGAAGACGTAAAAAGAAGGTTTCCATGGGGGCGACGAAAAACATCGTGCTGTTTGCCGTTAAAGTCGTGCTCGCCCTGTTTCTGGCTTTTGTCGTGGTTTCCTGTGTCGGAATGAAAGTGACCGTTACGGGCAACTCGATGGAGACCGCGGTGTCGGACGGAGACAGTATCCTTGTCAATCGCCTGATCTATCTGCTGTCAGACCCGAAGGCGGGAGACGTGGTCGTATTTCTTCCAAACGGGAATGAGAAGAGTCATTATTATGTCAAGCGGGTCGTGGCGGTTCCGGGGGATACCGTCCAGATCATAGATGGCGTACTCTACGTGAACGGGGAGCTGTTTGACGAGGAGGATACGGAGGCAATCGTCAGCGCCGGTCTCGCGGAGGAGGAGATCACGGTCGGCGAGGATGAGTTTTTCGTGCTGGGGGACAACCGCAACAGCAGTGAGGACAGCCGTTACGCCAATATCGGCAATGTCCGGAAGGAGGATATTGTCGGAAAGGCGTGGTTTTATTTTCAGTCATTCAGCGAGATGGGCCGCGTTCAGTAGGGCGGCTGCTGTTTCGGCTGGAAATAAAATCTCGTTCCGACGAGAAGTACAAGGAGGCGGCCGATGGATTTTCAATGGTATCCGGGGCATATGACAAAGGCGAAGCGTCAGATGCAGGAGGATATAAAACTGATCGACCTGGTGATCGAGCTTGTCGATGCGCGCGCTCCCGAAAGCAGCAGGAATCCGGACATCAATGAGCTGGGGAGACAGAAGGCGCGGCTGATCCTGCTGAACAAGGCGGATCTTGCCGATCAGGAAAAAAGCAGACAGTGGAAGGCTTATTTTCGCGGCAGGGGATTTTTGGTCGTGGAGCTTGACGCAAGGAACAAAAAGCGCATGAAGGAGATTCAGGACGCGATTCTTCTGTCCTGCCGGGAGAAGATCGAGCGCGACCGGAAACGCGGCATCAAAAACCGCCCGGTGCGCGCTATGGTAGTCGGGATTCCAAATGTCGGGAAATCTACTTTTATCAATTCCTTCGCGGGGAAGGCCTGCACGAAGACCGGCAATAAGCCGGGCGTCACGAAGGGGAAACAGTGGATCCGTCTCAATAAGAACGTAGAGCTTCTGGACACGCCGGGGATTCTGTGGCCTAAGTTTGACGACCGGAGCGTCGGGATGCGGCTGGCGTGGATCGGTTCCATGAATGACAGCCTGCTGAACACGGAGGAGCTTTCGCTCGAACTGATCCGTTTTCTGACCGCGTTTTACCCGGGCGTACTCGCCGCGCGGTATCAGTTGGAGGAGGACGGCGGGGACGCACAGACGGCTGCGCCGGAGATACTCGGGGAGATCGCGCGAAACAGAAATTGTATCCGGACAGGCGGAGAGATCGATTTCGGAAGGGCGGCCGCTCTGCTGATTGAAGAGTTCCGTTCCGGAAGGCTCGGAAGGATCACGTTGGAAGAGCCGGACGCAATATGAGGAAAACACAGATTGGACAGGGAAAAGATAAGTGAAATTCGGGAACATTTAAGAGCTGCGGCAGATACGGATCTGCCGGATTTTATCTGCAAATACGCCTCGGACGGGCGCGCGGGCGTGCAGTCTCTGGTCGATCAGGCAAAAAAAAGACAGGAACGGGTGGGAGCGGAGAAGGCGCGCATTGAGCGTCTGCGTGTGTATGAGAAAAAATACGCAGATTATGCATATATCTGCGGCATAGACGAGGCGGGCCGCGGCCCGCTGGCCGGCCCGGTGGTGGCGGCCGCCGTGATCCTGCCGCGGGACTGCGGGATCCTGTACATCAATGATTCCAAGAAGCTTTCCGCAAAAAAGCGGGAGGAATTGTACGATGTCATTATGGAACAGGCGGTCTCCGTCGGCGTCGGGATGCGAAGCCCGGCGCGCATTGATGAGATCAATATTCTGCAGGCGACCTATGAGGCGATGCGGGAGGCGGTGGAGAAGCTTTCCCCGCAGCCGACGCTGCTGTTGAATGACGCGGTGACGATACCGGACGTCGCGATCCGGCAGGTGCCGATCATAAAGGGCGACGCAAAGAGCATTTCCATCGGCGCGGCGAGCATCATCGCCAAGGTGACCCGTGACCGCCTGATGACGGAATATGACGCCGTGATGCCGGAGTACGGGTTTGCCGCGCATAAGGGCTACGGCTCCGCGGCGCATATCGCGGCGCTGAGGAAGTACGGTCCTTCGCCGATTCACCGCCGGAGCTTTATCGGACATTTTATATAGAATGACCGGTCGTCTTCACAGGTACATATGCGAAAACAGAATAACAGGAGTGTTTTTTTTCATAAAACCCGAAAATCCTTATATTGAATCTGGAGGAGGACCATGTTATAATAGTACTATATAATTTTTAAAGGAGGAATGAAATGGCACTTACTTATTATGTCAAAATGGGCAGAAAAGAGTCCGCAGATACGCCTAAGTATTGCAGGACGCACGGCATTGTACCGCTGTATCGCGAGGATCATGTTACCTCGGATGTGATTGAGTCCGGTTCGTCAGAGTTCAACTATGATCTGATCATCACAGAGGGCGCGAAGGATTATGTTTTTCCGGATGGCGAGACGGAGAAGGGATATCGATACATATTCCGCTGGAGCACGAATCCGTTTGCCGGTATTGTAAAATGTAAGGATGTTGCAGAATATCCGGATGAGTTTATCAAAGGCTATTGTGCAGACTGACACACAACGATCGTAACAGGTTTTCAAAAATGGAGGAGAAAAATGGCTGATATCAGACCATTTCCGGCGATTCGCCCGGAAAAAGAAGACGCAATAGGGATGGGCTGCCTGTCCTATGAGGAGATCCTTGAGAGACATAAGTCGGGCAGGCTGTTCCGGCAGCATTATTCAGAGTATTATATCTATGAAGTGAAGGAGGGCAACCGGGTTCAGACCGGTATCTTTGCCTGCGCTTCCATAGATGATTATCTCAACGGCGTGATCCGCAATCACGGAGAGGTGAAGTATGAGGTGACGGAAGAGAAGCTCAGTCAGCTTGAGACAGACAAGGTGCAGAATATCCCGGTTGCTCTCGCTTACCACAAACAACCCAACATCGAGACGATCTGCAAGGCAAAGAAATGCTTTGCGCCGGATTATCATTTTGTCACGCCGGACGAGGCAGAGCATACGATCTGGGCGCTCAATGATTACTCCAAGGTTTTCCTGGTTCTTAAGGCGATGGAGGGGACACAGGAGTTCTTTATCGTATCGGGGAACGAGATCGCCGCTGCTTCCGCGGCGCACTGCCAGGATATCCGTAAGGCGAACCGGGATTACGATCCCTCCGCGGAGTTCAATTATTTCATGTGCGTACTGCTTCCGTATGAGGATATCGTTGAGGACGGAGTTGTCTCTATTCCGAAGTTCCAGCCGAACATGTTCAGTCACGCGATCTGAGGATACCGGGGTTATCGGGGTTATAAGAGATTTGAGAGAGGATATACAGGGGCCGAAGGAGGCTCTTCGTATATCCTCTTTTGTCTCATAGGAAAGTTCGTCATTCCTATGAGATAAAACATAGCGGAGTCCGGTTTGAGAGAGTAGAAAGAGGACTTTATGCGGAATAATCGCCGGGTCGGCGCGGTCCAGGAGGCTCGGGTGGCGGACTGGATGAAGCGTCGCGGATATCGGATTGTGGCACGGAATTTCCGCTGCCGGCTGGGGGAGATTGATCTGATCGCGGAAAAGAACGGCGGTCTTGTGTTCGTGGAAGTAAAGTACAGGAGTACGGGTCAGTGCGGTGCGCCGCAGGAGGCCGTGGACCGCCGGAAACAGCAGAGAATATCAAATGCCGCTTCTTATTATCTTTATATTTCCCGCATTCCTCCGGAAACGTCCTGCCGTTTTGATGTAGCGGCGGTTTCGGATGGCGGGATCGATCTGATTGAGAATGCTTTTCCCTATTGCGGGAATTTCGGATAAGCGTAAGAATCGTTGCCGGAAATATTGACTGAATTGCGGGATGAACGTTATATCAGTGTATTTGACTCCGGAACGAAACAGAATTCCATGCTTGACATTTTTTGAAATTGTGTTATACCAGTTTAGGGGTTTTCAATAGAATCTGCACAGATTCATCTGAAATTTGGGGAATTCGGGGTGCACAGATCGTTTTTTTGTGAGTGCAAAAAGAATCAGGAGGCTGTAAGATGAATAGTATTGATTTGTCCACCATACCGCTTTGGGTATGCCTGCCTTTTGCTGCGCTGCTGATCTGTATCGCGGTGATGCCGCTGATCGCGGGCGAATGGTGGGAAAAACATCAGGCATACGTTATCATTGTTTTGTCTGTACTTTTTATTATACCTTTTGCCGTGCTTTTCGGGTCAGGGGCCGCGGCGGAGACGGTGCTGGAATGTCTGTTTAATGATTATCTGACGTTTATTGTCCTGCTGTTCGGCCTGTACTGTGTCGCGGGAAATATCCATCTGGAGGGGGATCTGGCGGGGTCGCCGCGGGTCAACATCCTGATGCTTCTGCTCGGCACGGTGCTTGCCAGCTTTATCGGCACGACCGGGGCGAGTATGCTGCTGGTCCGTCCGGTGATCAAGATGAATTCCTGGAGGAGGAACCGTGCGCATATCATGGTGTTCTTCATTTTCCTGGTGTCCAATATCGGAGGCTGCCTGACGCCGATCGGCGATCCGCCGCTTCTGATGGGATTTTCACGGGGGGTTCCTTTCGCGTGGAGCTTTCATCTGCTGCCGCTTCTTGCCGTGAACGCGGTTCTTCTTCTGCTGATTTTTTATGTGATCGACCGCAGGGCGTACCGCAGGGATATTGTAGCCGGCATGCGGCCGGATATCAGCGGGAACGGTACGAAGATTTCGCTGAAGGGCGTGCATAATCTGGCCTTTATCGCCATGATTATCTTTGCCGTGATCTTAAGTGGCGCATTGCCGAAGCTGCCCGCGTTTCAGGACGCGTCCGGCGAGACGATCGGCATCCATATCTTCGGAGAAGTCAGTTTTCCGATTTCTTCGCTGATCGAGGTCGTCATCATTCTGCTCGCCGCGTTCCTGTCCTTTCGGACGACGAAGAGGGACGTCCGTGTGGCGAACCATTTTACCTGGGGCGCGATCCGCGAGGTTGCCGTCCTGTTTGTCGGCATCTTTATCACCATGCAGCCGGCGCTGATGATCCTGAAGGCGAAGGGCGGAAGCCTCGGCCTGACGGAGCCCTTCCAGATGTTCTGGGTTACGGGCGCGCTGTCCAGCTTCCTTGATAACACGCCGACGTATCTGGTGTTCCTGACGACGGCCGGCGCGATGAACCTCGGCTCCGGCGTGGCGACGACGGTCGGGACGATTCCGGTGAAAATGCTGATGGCGGTTTCCGCCGGCGCGGTGTTCATGGGAGCCAACACTTATATCGGAAACGCGCCGAACTTTATGGTGAAGTCTATTTCCGAAGAAAATGGTATCCGCATGCCGTCCTTTGTGGCGTATCTGACCTGGTCGGTCCGGTTTCTGATCCCGGTGTTTGTCGTTGATATGCTGCTGTTTTTCCTTTAGGAGGTGACCGATATGGATGAGATCAAATCACTGGATCTCCGCGAACTGGCGGAGCGCATTTATAATCTGGACGAAAAGGCGTATACCATCACCGGTTCCGCCCTCGGCCGGGTCTATAACGGGGATAAGGAACACGCGATCGCGTATATTATCGATCTGCTGGAGGCGCAGAAGGGCGCCGATATCCTCCGCGATGAGCTGGCTCTGATCGGGAATATGGGAAAAACGATCGCGGAGAAGCATAATCGGACGGATATCCTCGATGAGTACAATGCCATCACGAAGCAGACGAAGTGGCAGGCGGATCACTATACCAGGGTGGATATCCTGGATCAGTCCCGCGCGGCTTTAAACACGATTGCGCTGAAGGACCGGTTTTCCGAGGAGGATAAGAGGATTATCTGTATCGCGAGGACATACGGCAGCGGCGGCCACGAGATCGGCTTCGCCCTGGCGAATGAGAAGAATATGTCTTATTACGATAAAAAGATATTTATGGAGATCCTGAAACGGATGTCCGCGGGGAATAAGAGTATCTGGGAGCACGCGGATTATTATGAGAAGGCTGTCAGAGGAAATCCGGTCTATGCCGGCATGCCGTTTGAGAACGACAACCTGCCGCCCGTGAAACAGATGCGGGAGGATTTCTCCAAATTCCACGGCCTGCCGAGGCGGGACGCCCTGTATTTTACGCAGAGCAAGATGATTCTGGATCTGGCGAAAACCGAGAATTTTGTCATGCTGGGCCGATACGCGGATGTGGTTCTGACGAATGAGCACATCCCGCATATCAGCATCTTTATCACGGCGCCCCTGGAAAATCGAATCGAGAGGCTGAAATCCCTGTATCCGGAGCGTTCGGAGAAGCAGATCAGAAAGATGCTGATTCAGTCGGATAAAACGCATCTGCGCGAGTACAGATACTTTACCGGACGGATGTGGGGCAGGGCGGAGAATTACGATCTGACGATCAACAGCGCCAGCTACGGCATCTCCGGATCGGTGGCCATGCTGCTCGAAATGCTGGAAGGAAAGGTGGATTATAAATAGAGGATAAAACACCCGGGAACAGTTACAGTCGAAGTCCCGGGTGTTTCATATATTCAGAAACGTCTGTAATGCGTCAGATCCTTCAGTTATCTTCCCGGTCAGACGCCGCCATCGTATATACCTGGCGTTTCCGTGCCATTTCATCACTTTCCAGATATTCATCGTAGGATGTGACTTTATCAATAAATGATCCGTTTGGCAGAAATTCTATAATGCGGTTTGCCGTGGTCTGGACGATCTGATGATCCCTGGAAGCGAAGAGCAGTACGCCGGGAAATTTGATCAGGCCGTTGTTCAGCGCCGTGATGGACTCCATATCCAGATGGTCGGTCGGCTCATCCAGGATCAGTACGTTCGACCCCTCGATCATCATGCGGGAAAACAGCACGCGCACCTTTTCTCCGCCGGAGAGCACGCGCATTTTCTTCACGCCGTCCTCGCCGGGAAAAAGCATACGCCCGAGGAAACCGCGGACATAGGTGGCGTCCTTGATCTCAGAATACTGGGTCAGCCAGTCCACGATGACCAGATCAGTGTCAAAGATCTTCGTGTTGTCTTTCGGGAACCAGGAGCGGCTGGTAGTGACGCCCCATTTGTAGGATCCCTCGTCGGGCTCCATTTCGCCGGAGAGAATCCGGAACAGGACGGTCTTCGCGAACTCATTGCTGCCGACAAAGGCGATCTTGTCCTCGCGTCCGACGATAAAGGATACATTGTCCAGAATCTTCACGCCGTCGATGGTCTTGCTGATGCCATCCACGGTGAGCACCTCATTCCCGATCTCTCTCTGGGGGCGGAAATCGATGTACGGATACTTCCGGCTGGATGGTTTGATCTCGTCCAGCTCAATCTTCTCCAGCGCCCGCTTCCGCGAGGTCGCCTGTTTGGATTTGGAGGCGTTGGCGGAGAAGCGGGAGATAAACTCCTGCAGCTCTTTGATTTTTTCTTCTTTTTTCTTATTTGCTTCCTTCATCTGGCGGATCATCAGCTGGCTGGATTCATACCAGAAATCGTAGTTGCCGGCGTAGAGCTGAATCTTCGCATAGTCGATGTCCGCGATATGGGTGCAGACCTTATTTAAAAAGTACCGGTCATGGGACACGACAATGACGGTGTTGTCAAAGGTGATCAGAAACTCCTCCAGCCAGGCGATGGCGTCCAGGTCCAGATTGTTTGTCGGCTCGTCGAGCAGCAGGATGTCCGGATTGCCGAAAAGAGCCTGCGCCAGGAGGATTTTTACCTTCATGGCGCCGGGCATGTCGCTCATCATGGCGTAGTGGTGTTCGGTGTCCACGCCCAGTCCGTTTAAGAGGGTGGCGGCGTCGGCTTCCGCGTTCCATCCGTCCATCTCGGCAAACTCCGCCTCAAGCTCGCTGGCGCGGATGCCGTCCTCATCAGTGAAATCCTCCTTCATGTAGATGGCGTCCTTTTCCTTCATAATGTCGTACAGACGCCGGTTGCCCATAATGACGGTATCCAGAACCGGATAGGCGTCGTACTTGAAGTGATCCTGCTGCAGGAAGGAAAGGCGCTGCCCCGGCGTGACGGAGACGCTGCCGTTCGTTGGCTCCAGCTGTCCGTTTAAGATTTTCAGAAATGTGGATTTGCCGGCGCCGTTCGCGCCGATCAGCCCGTAGCAGTTGCCCTCGGTGAACTTGATGTTCACGTCCTCAAAGAGCGCCTTCTTTCCTATTCTTAATGTTACGTTATTTGCACTGATCATGATGGATATCTCCTGATATTGTTTTGTATTATTCAATAAGAACCGGGAATCTCTTTTTCCAAAGTTCCCGTATCTGTCATATTTTACACAATCGAAGCGGCAGATGCAACAGAAAGATCGATATTTCACATGATTTTCCCGCCGGACAGCTGAAAAATCAAGAGTTGCCGGCTGCCGGTTCGATTCATCAGTGTATTTATTTCTGTAATACGTAAAATTTTTTTACAAAAAAAACGGAACTTTTTGTGAAATCTGGTTGTTTTCTTTCGATGAATAAGGTAGAATAAATAAGGTTGATTAATAGGGGAAAATGTTTAATCACTGAAATTAATTGAGGAGGAATAGAAATGAAACGTTCTATGAAAACCATGGATGGCAACCACGCGGCGGCGCACGCGTCCTACGCATACTCTGACGTGGCTGCGATCTATCCGATCACACCTTCATCCGTGATGGCGGAGGCGTCCGATGAATGGGCGACGGCGGGCCGGAAGAATATCTTCGGCCAGACGGTCAAGATCACGGAGATGCAGTCCGAGGCCGGCGCGGCGGGTGCGGTGCACGGCTCGCTGAGCGCGGGCGCACTGACGTCCACCTACACGGCTTCCCAGGGTCTGCTTCTGATGATCCCGAACCTGTACAAGATCGCGGGTGAGCGGCTTCCGGGCGTGTTTAACGTATCTGCCCGTACCATTGCCACGCATGCGCTCTGTATTTTCGGCGATCATTCCGATGTCTACGCATGTCGCCAGACGGGTGTCGCCATGCTCTGCGAGTCCAGCGTACAGGAGGTTATGGACCTGACGCCGGTTGCATACTGCTCCGCGATCAAGGGCAGACTGCCGTTTATCAATTTCTTTGACGGCTTCCGTACATCCCATGAAGTCCAGAAGATCGAGACCTGGGATTATGAGGATCTGAAGGATCTCGTGGATCTCGACGCGATTCAGGCGTTCCGTGATTCCGCGCTGAACCCGAACCATCCCCGTCAGGACGGTTCCGCACAGAACCCCGATATCTTCTTCCAGGCGCGTGAGGCGTGCAATGTCGCGTACGACGACATGCCTGCGATCGTCCAGGGTTATATGGACAAGGTCAATGAGAAGATCGGTACGAACTACAAACTGTTCAATTACTATGGCGCGCCGGACGCGGACCGCGTGATCATCGCGATGGGTTCCGTCTGTGAGACGATCGATGAGACGATCGACTACCTGGCGGCGAAGGGAGAGAAGGTCGGCCTTGTAAAGGTTCGCCTCTACCGTCCGTTCAGCGCGGACGCCCTTGTGGACGCGATTCCGGATTCCGTGAAGCAGATCTACGTTCTCGACCGCACGAAGGAGCCGGGCGCCATGGGCGAGCCGCTGTATCTGGATGTGGTTGCCGCTCTGAAGAATACGAAGTTTGACGCGGTTCCGATCTTTACCGGACGCTACGGACTCGGCTCCAAGGACACGACGCCGGGTCAGATCATTGCCGTATATAATAATAAGGAGAAAAAGCAGTTCACCATCGGTATCACGGATGATGTGACGAACCTCTCCCTTCCGGTGACGGAGAATCCGGTCACGACGCCCGCCGGCACGATCAACTGCAAGTTCTGGGGTCTCGGTGCGGACGGTACCGTCGGCGCGAACAAGAACTCCATCAAAATCATCGGCGACAATACCGACATGTACGCGCAGGCATATTTTGACTACGATTCCAAGAAATCCGGTGGTGTGACGATCTCCCACCTGCGTTTCGGCAAGGATCCGATCCGCTCCACATACCTGATTTCAATGGCGAATTTTGTAGCCTGTCATTGTCCTGCGTACATCCGCAAGTATAACATGGTTCAGGATCTGGTTCCGGGAGGCACCTTCCTTCTGAACTGTTCCTGGGACGCGGCGCAGCTCGAGGAGCATCTGCCGGGCCAGGTAAAACGGTACATCGCGGAGAACGACATTCAGTTCTACACCATCGACGGCATCAAGATCGGCAAGGAGATCGGTCTCGGCGGACGGATCAATACCGTTCTGCAGTCCGCATTTTTCGCTCTGTCGAAGGTCATCCCGGTGGAGGATGCGAACCGTTTGATGAAGGAAGCTGCCAAGGCCTCCTACGGCAAGAAGGGCGACAAGATCGTTCAGATGAACTATGACGCGATCGACGCCGGCGCAACCTCATTTGTGAAGGTCGAGGTACCGGAGAGCTGGAAGAACGCGGCGGATGAGGACCTCACCGGCGCGGCGGCGACCGGCAAACGTCAGGATGTTGTGGATTTTGTAAATACGATTCAGAAGAAGGTGAACGCGCAGCAGGGCATTACGCTTCCGGTATCCGCGTTTACCCCTTACGCTACCGGCAATACTCCGTCCGGTGCTGCGGCTTATGAGAAGCGCGGCGTGGCGGTGGATATCCCGGTTTGGAACGTGGACAAGTGCATCCAATGCAACCAGTGCTCCTATGTCTGCCCGCACGCCTGCATCCGTCCGGCTGTCATGACGGAGGAAGAGGCCGCTGCGGCTCCCGCAGGCATGACCTATAAGGATATGACCGGTCTGAAGCAGTACAAATTCGCGATCACGGTATCCGCGTACGACTGCACCGGATGCGGTTCCTGCGTCAATGTATGCCCGGATAAGGTTCAGGCGATCACGATGCAGAACTTTGAGGAGAATGCCGGTACACAGGAATACTTCAACTACGGTCTGGAGCTTTCGGCGAAGCCGGATGTCCTGGAAAAGTTCAAACAGACGACCGTGAAGGGCTCCCAGTTCAAACAGCCGCTGCTTGAGTTCTCGGGCGCGTGCGCGGGCTGCGGTGAGACCCCTTACGCGAAACTGATCACACAGCTGTTCGGCGACCGGATGTACATCGCGAACGCGACCGGATGCTCCTCCATCTGGGGCAACTCCTCCCCGGCTACCCCGTATACGGTGAACGCGGAGGGCAAGGGTCCGGCATGGTGCAACTCCCTGTTTGAGGACGCGGCTGAGTTCGGTTACGGTATGCTGCTGGCGAACAATGCCATCCGCGGCGGCCTGAAGGAAAAGCTGGAGAATATGGCGGCGAATTCCCAGAAGGACTTTGTAAAAGAGGCAATCGCAGAATATC
Organism: Clostridiales bacterium; assembly: GCA_021202015.1. GTDB lineage: Bacteria > Bacillota > Clostridia > Lachnospirales > Lachnospiraceae > Eubacterium_I. The sequence continues at coordinate 22,274 of JAJQDV010000013.1, forward strand.
TCGACACCTACAGCTGCGGCGTGACAAACGGACCGGCAACAGAGAAGCTGATCGCCGCGCTGACGGAGTGCGGTTGTGATAAAGCGCATGAGATCCTCGCGCAGAAGGACTTCCTCGCGAAGAAATCCCAGTGGGTTTTCGGCGGCGACGGCTGGGCTTATGATATCGGCTTTGGCGGTGTAGATCACGTCCTCGCTTCCGGCAAGGATATCAATATCATGGTATTTGATACAGAGGTATATTCGAATACGGGCGGACAGTCCTCCAAGGCGACGCCGGCCGGCGCGGTTGCGCAGTTCGCGGCAGGCGGCAAGGAGGTCAAGAAAAAAGACCTCGCTTCCATCGCGATGAGCTACGGCTATGTATATGTAGCGCAGATCGCCATGGGCGCGGACATGAACCAGTGTGTGAAGGCGCTCACGGAGGCGGAGGCTTATCCTGGCCCGTCCCTGATCATCGCCTATGCGCCGTGCATCAACCACGGCATCAAGATCGGCATGAGCAAGGCGCAGACCGAGGAGAAGAATGCGGTGACCGTCGGTTACTGGCATAACTTCCGTTACAATCCGGCGCTTGTGGCCGAGGGCAAGAACGCGTTCAGCCTGGACAGCAAGGCACCGACCGGAGATTACAAGGCTTTCCTGAACGGCGAGGTTCGCTACAACGCGCTGGCTCGTCTCGACGCGGAGAAGGCGGAGCGGCTGTTCGAGGTATCCGAGCAGAACGCGAAGGACAGATACGCATATCTGAATAAACTCATCACGCTTTACGGAGCGGAGGAGTAAGCAGACCGCAGGTTTATGTATATCAGATAAAGTAAGTCAGAAAAGAGAAGAATTCCGAAAGGAGTTTTTCTCTTTTCTTTTGCTATTTTGTAATGAAAAAACTTGATATTTTCATTACAGATTTGTATAATAAGAAAAAGACAAAAGGAGGGGTTGTATTTATGGCACAGTCAGTAAATATTAATTTTCGTATGGATGCAGATTTGAAAAAAAGCATGGAACAGGTATGCTCCGACATGGGACTTTCCATGACAGCAGCTTTTACAATATTTGCAAAGACGGTAAGCAGGGAAAAGCGTATACCTTTTGAAGTAACAGCGGATCCGTTTTATTCCGAAAGTAATATGGCACATTTACGTCGCGGCATATCTGCTCTTAATGAAGGAAAAGGTGTTATGCATGAAATAATTGAGGTAGATAATGCATGAGAAAAATATGGTTTGAAGAGGCCTGGGAGGATTATTTGTATTGGCAGACACAAGATAAAAAAACAATCAGGCGAATCAATTCTTTGCTGAAAGATATAGAACGTGAAAATTTTCGTGGGATTGGTAAACCGGAACCATTAAAAGGCGAATTAAGAGGATTTTGGAGCAGAAGGATAGATGACACGAATAGATTGGTTTATCGTATCAGAGACAATGAGTTGGAAATCCTGTCGTGTAAAGGACATTACGAAAATGAATAATCGGCAAAATCAGAAAGGTCTGAAAAATGTATTATAAGGAACACCGTATCGACCGGATTGAAAAAGGCAGTATTGCCGAAGAACTCGGGATCTGTCCCGGGGATATTCTGCTGTCCGTAAACGGAAAACCCATACAGGATGTTTTTGACTACCACTATCTGATCAACGACGATATCCTGACCGTTCAGATCCGCAAGCCGGACGGCGAAGAGTGGGAGCTTGAGATCGAAAAGGATTACTATGAGGATCTTGGCATCGTATTTGAAAACGGCCTTATGGACGATTACAAATCCTGCTGTAACAAATGCATTTTCTGTTTTATCGATCAGATGCCGCCCGGGATGCGCGATACCCTGTATTTCAAGGACGATGATTCCCGCCTCTCCTTTCTGCAGGGGAATTATGTCACCCTGACGAATATGAGTGAGGAGGATGTGGAACGGATCATTACTTACAAGCTCGCCCCGATCAATGTCTCCGTCCACACGATGAACCCCGAGCTTCGTTGCAGGATGCTTAACAACCGCTTCGCGGGCGAGGCGCTGGACAAGCTCAGGCGGTTTTACGAGGCCGGGATAGAAATGAACGGTCAGATCGTGCTCTGCAGGGGAATCAATGACGGGGCGGAGCTGGAGCGCAGCATCCGGGAGCTGTCCGGATTTCTTCCGTATATGGAGAGCGTGTCCGTGGTCCCGGTCGGCCTGACAAAGTACCGGGAGGGACTGTGTCCGCTTGAGCCTTTTACAAAGGAGGACGCGCTGGTCGTGCTGGATGCGGTACGCCGATGGCAGGAGATCTGTTATGATGAGCACGGCTGTCATTTTGTCCATGCCTCGGATGAGTGGTATCTGCTGGCGGAGCAGCCGTTTCCGCCGGAGGAGACCTATGACGGGTACCCGCAGCTGGAGAACGGCGTTGGCATGATGCGGCTTTTACAGACGGAGTTTGAGGAATGTCTGCGGGCGGAGCAGGAGGATCCTGCGCAGCAGAAGAAAGTCCGGAGGGAATTTTTCCGGCAGAGAAACAAAAACAGGACGAAACGAAGGAGATCCCTGGCGGAAAGCCTCCTCGCGAATGCCGCATCTGAAAGTGCATCGGGCGATACGGGAGATGGGACGGAAGAAAACAGCCGGAAGGACAGGCGGATCATTTCCATCGCTACGGGGAAGCTTGCTGCCCCCCTGCTTCGGAAGCTCGCGGCCGAGTATCTCTGCTTTCATTCGGACGTCGATATCCGTGTCTATGACGTAAGGAATGACTTTTTCGGCGAGAGGATCACTGTTTCCGGCCTGCTGACCGGAAAGGACCTGAAGGCGCAGCTGACCGGACGGGAACTGGGAGATGTGCTTCTGCTTCCCTGCAATCTTCTTCGCAGCGGAGAGGAGGTTTTTCTGGACGATATGACAGTTTCCGAACTGGAAAATGCTTTACAAGTCCCCATTCATATTGTAAAATCAGACGGGCAGAGCTTATTTGACGAGATAAAGGGGACTTAAAGAGATGAGCAAACCGATCGTAGCCATTGTCGGCCGGCCGAATGTGGGGAAATCCACGCTGTTCAATGCACTGGCCGGAGAGCGGATATCCATTGTTCAGGACACGCCGGGCGTGACCCGGGACCGCATTTACGCGGACGCGGAATGGCTGAATTATACATTTACACTGATTGATACCGGTGGGATTGAGCCGGATTCGAAGGATATTATCCTGTCTCAGATGCGGGAACAGGCGCAGATCGCCATGGATACGGCGGATGTCATTCTGTTTCTGACGGACGTCCGGCAGGGACTGGTCGACGCGGACGCGAAAGTGGCGGATCTGCTGCGCCGTTCTCAGAAGCCGGTTGTTCTGGTCGTGAATAAAGTAGACAACTTTCAGAAGTTTGAGGCGGATGTTTTTGAATTTTATAATCTCGGTATCGGCGATCCGGTCCCGATCTCGGCGGCAGGGAAGCTCGGACTGGGCGATATGCTGGAAAAGGTCGCGGCATATTTCCCCGATTCCGCGGAGGAGGATGAGGAGGATGGCCGCCCGAAGGTGGCGATCGTCGGGAAACCGAATGTCGGAAAGTCTTCCATCATCAATAAGCTGACCGGGGAGAACCGCGTGATCGTATCGGACGTCGCCGGTACGACCAGGGACGCGATCGACACGGAGATCCGATATAACGGAAAGGAATATGTTTTTATCGATACGGCGGGACTGCGGCGCAAGAGTAAGATTAAGGAGGAGATCGAGCGCTACAGTATCATCCGCGCGGTAACCGCCGTGGAGCGTGCGGACGCGGTTATCCTTGTGATCGACGCCGCGGAGGGTGTGACCGAACAGGACGCGAAGATCGCCGGGATCGCCCATGAACGGGGCAAGGGGATCATCATCGCAGTCAATAAATGGGACGCCATCGAGAAGGACAATAAGACGGTGAAGCAGCATACCGACCGCATCCGCGAGGTCTTAAGTTTTATGTCCTATGCCGAGATCCTGTTTATCTCGGCGAAAACAGGGCAGCGGCTTTCGAAGCTGTTTGAGATGATCGACATGGTGATCGAGAATAATTCCATGCGGATCGGCACCGGCGTCCTGAATGAGATTATCACGGAGGCTGTTGCGATGCATGAGCCGCCATCGGATAAGGGCAGGCGGCTGAAGATCTTTTACGCCACACAGGCAGCGGTGAAACCGCCGACCTTTGTGCTTTTTGTAAATGATAAGAAGCTGATGCATTTTTCCTATACCCGTTATCTGGAGAACTGCATCCGGGAGACCTTCGGGTTTCGCGGGACTTCGCTGAAGTTTATCATCAGAGAACGAAAAGGAGATTCCTGAATTTTCTGCATGGAGGATTACTATGAAAGTCCAAGAATCCAAGCCGTGAGGCGCAGGATGATTGGCTACTTTCATGTATGCATGCGGCGCTTAGCAAGCCCAAGCCTCAGGCGCCGGGCGAGCTTAGCAGAGTCGTTTAGAAAGGATAGTTGGAAGAGATGATTTTGAGTCGTGTGATCGGTCTGTTGCTGGGATATGTTTTCGGTCTGTTCCCGACCGGGATGCTGATGGGGAAGGCGCATCAGACGGATCTGAAGAAAGAGGGCAGCGGAAATACCGGTATGACGAATTCCATCCGCGTGCTCGGATGGAAGGCGGGGGTGACCGTTTTTTTCGGTGATTTTTTCAAGGCGGTGATTCCCATGATCATTGTCTGGGCGGTTTACCGGAATCTGTATCCGGAAGCGGTGAAGCTCCTTATGCTGTATGCCGGAACCGGTGCAGTTCTGGGACATAACTTCCCTTTTTACGCAAAGTTTAAGGGCGGAAAGGGAATTGCGTGCAGTATCGGTACGATTATCGCGTTTGACTGGAGGATGGCTCCGATCTGCGCGGTGCTGTTTTTCCTGACGGTTGTTCCGACCGGCTTCATGTCGCTGGGCTCGCTTGGGTTCAGCAGCGGCTTTTTTGTCCAGACGACCGTGTTCGGGCAGCTGGGGTTTTTAAATGGGGGCGCGGCGGTTCTCCCGGAGCTGTCTGGGCTGGCCGCGATTCTGACGGCGCTGGCCTTTATACAGCACAGAGGGAATTTAAAGAGGCTTGCTACCGGTACGGAAAATAAATTTGCGCCGTCAAAAAAGGATGAGAAAGAAACGGAGGACTGACATGGCGAAAACGGGTATCATAGGAGCAGGAAGCTGGGGAACGGCACTGGCTGTCCTGCTGGCTCAAAACGGACATGATGTGACTGCCTGGTCCATTCTGGAGGATGAGGTGAAGATGCTCGACCGGGAAAGGGAGCACAGGGATAAGCTTCCCGGTGTGAAGATACCGGCATCCATTCAGTTTACCACAGATCTTCAAAGCGCGGCCGCCGGGAAGGATATGGTTGTCATGGCGGTTCCCTCTCCGTATACGCGGAGCACCGCTCACAAAATGGAACCCTTTATTGAGGACGGACAGATCATCGTAACTGTGGCGAAGGGTATAGAAGAGGATACACTGATGATCCAGACCGATATACTGGGTCAGGAGATTCCGCAGGCCGAGACGGCGGTTCTTTCCGGCCCGAGCCACGCGGAGGAGGTCGGAAGAGGTCTTCCGACCACGGTGGTCGTCGGAGCAAAGACAAAAGAAACGGCGGAGCAGGTGCAGTCCTATTTTATGAACGAGGTGTTTCGGGTCTATACCAGTCCGGATATGCTGGGGATCGAGTTGGGCGGCTCCCTGAAAAATGTGATCGCGCTGGCCGCCGGCATGGCGGACGGCCTCGGTTTCGGAGACAATACCAAGGCGGCGCTGATTACACGCGGGATCGCGGAGATGGCGAGGCTGGCCACAGCCATGGGCGCGAAGGCGGAGACATTAAACGGACTGTCCGGCATCGGGGATCTCATTGTGACCTGTGCCAGCCGTCACAGCCGGAACCGGAAGGCCGGTATGCTGATCGGACAGGGCTGTACGATGCAGGAAGCCATGGATGAAGTGCAGATGATCGTGGAGGGCGTGTATTCCGCGAAGGCCGCCAGTGCCCTCTCAAAGAAATACGGGATCAGCATGCCGATCGTGGAGCAGGTGAATCAGGTGCTCTTTCACGGACACAGCGCGAAGGAGGCCGTGCATGAGCTGATGCTGCGCGAGCGGAGGGAGGAAAGCGACGGCAGCTGGGCAGTAGTCAGCGGATAATGATTAGCGGGCAGAAGAGAAAGGACTGCGGGGACAGGGATTTTTCTGAAGCCGTGTGTGTGAGCCTGCCCGCAGCAAACACCGGAGGATAAAATGATGCAGAGTATTAAAATAAAATATTTTACGGAACAGATAGACAGGCTGGAATACATTGACGGAAAGTCCGACTGGATCGACCTGCGCGCAAGCGAGACCGTGGCGTTAAAGGCCGGAGAATTCCGCCTGATTCCGCTGGGTGTGGCCATGGAGCTTCCGAAAGGCTATGAAGCGCACCTGGTTCCGCGCAGCTCGACCTTTAAGAATTACGGCATCCTGCAGACAAACAGCTGCGGCGTCATTGACGGTACCTACTGCGGGGATGAGGATATGTGGCGTATGCCGGTCTACGCGACACGGGATACCGTGATCCGGCAGAATGACCGCATCTGCCAGTTCCGCATCGTGGAAAACCAGCCGCGGATTTCTTTTGAGGAGGTTCGAACGCTGGGAAACGACAGCAGGGGCGGCTTCGGCAGCACGGGAAAACAGTGAATTCATTTCGTCAGTCTGACAAAATTCATATATAAATATCGTCGAAATACAGAAAAATCAGTGGGATTTTACTGTAAAATGGCATAAATACCCAAGGTTTCGATGGTAATTTTGTAAAAATATCTAATGACATTTCCGAAATTATTTGGTAAAATGCCTTTGTGCAAAAAAGTGCATAATGTAAAATAATGGAGGGTAACAAAATGGCAGAATTATCATTACAGCATATCTACAAGAGATATCCGAACGGTTTTGAGGCAGTCAAGGATTTCAATCTTGAGATCAAGGACAAGGAGTTTATCATCTTTGTAGGACCGTCCGGCTGCGGAAAGTCGACGACGCTTCGTATGGTTGCCGGTCTCGAAGAGATTTCGGATGGGGATTTCTATATCGACGGCAAGCGCATGAATGATGTGGAACCGAAGGACAGGGATATTGCCATGGTATTCCAGAGCTACGCGTTATATCCGCATATGACGGTTGCGGATAATATGGGGTTCGCACTGAAGCTGAGGAGATTGCCTAAGGATGAGATTGACAAGAAGGTATTGGCTGCAGCGAAGATCCTCGACCTTGAGAAGCTGCTGGACCGCAAGCCTAAGGCTCTTTCCGGCGGACAGAGACAGCGTGTGGCCATGGGACGCGCCATCGTGCGCGAGCCGAAGGTATTTTTGATGGATGAGCCGCTTTCCAATCTGGACGCGAAGCTGAGGGTACAGATGCGTACCGAGATTTCCGCCCTGCATCAGAGACTGGGCGCTACCATCATCTATGTTACGCATGATCAGACAGAGGCCATGACGCTGGGAACCCGGATCGTGGTTCTGAAGGATGGGATTATCATGCAGGTAGATTCCCCGAAGAAGCTGTATGATGAGCCGGATAATTTATTCGTCGCCGGATTTATCGGATCCCCTCAGATGAACTTTATGGACGGCGTTGTGAAGGTGGACGGCGACAAGGTGACGCTGACGGTCAACGGTGTCACGTATGACATGCCGGAGAACAAGGCAAAGGCATTGAAGGAGGGCGGATACAACGGAAAGACCGTTGTGTTCGGTATTCGTCCGGATGATATGGATGATTACCCCGAGTTTGTTGCGAAGTTTAAGGATTATCAGATTTCCGCGGAGGTTACCGGCTATGAGCTGCTCGGTTCGGAAGTGCTGCTGTATTATACCTCGAACGGACTGACCATGACGGCGAAGGTTGATTCGAGTACGCCGGCCCGTTACGGGGACAGCGTTCATATCGCATTCGATATCAATAAGGGCCATCTCTTTGATAAAGAGACAGAGCAGGCGATCTGCCATTAGAAAGAGGACAGTGTTTCGTAATCAGCTGTATTTTATGCGCAGAGTACGATGAAACCGGGTATGGAGAGTTACGTTCCATACCCGGTTTTAGACCTGTCACAAAATAACGTGTGCAGATTGTGCCGGATAATGCAAGATGCTCACGTTATTTTGTGACAGGTCCTTACTTATATGCACAGGGGTGCGAAAGGATATTTTTTATGGAGTTTTTTGTTTCAATGAAAAGGGCGGATCGGATTTTAGAGGAGATGAAGGAGGCCTCCCGTATGGAGTATCTTTTGTTTTCCGCGGACGGAGAATTCCTGTCCGGTACCGTGGCGGGAGAGGAACTGGAGGAATCCGTGAAAGTGTTTGCCGCTTCACTCGCCGAGACGCAGGTTCAGCAGAGCTGGATTTTTTTTCGTGTGGAGCTGAACGGGGAGACGGAGTATGTGCTTCTTTGCGGCAGGGGAACGGATACGGATCAGTCCTATGTGATCGGGAAGATGGCGCTTTGCCAGATACGGAACCTGTTTCTCGCCATGCGGGAACCGGAGAGCAGGCAAAGCGGACTTCGACAGATTATAAATGGCGAGATTCCGGATGAAAAAATGGCGGAGCGGTGCCATCAGCTGCATCTGAAACCCGGAAAATTTCTGCTCTATGTGATTCAATATCAGATCGGTGAGAATTCTATTCTGATGGAAACTCTGAAAAATCTTTTTGTAAACTCCGGCTCGGATTTCATGTTGGAGATGGACGATACCAGAACCGTGCTGGTCAAGAGTGTGTCGGATATCCCGAATGAAGATTATGAACTGTATGCGAGGATGATCGTGGACAATATACAGACGGAGGCGATGGTGAATGCCTGGGTAGGCTATGGAGATCCGGTTGTTTCATATGAAAAAATGAACCGTGCCTATCAGAATGCCTGTGCCGCGCTGAAGATCGGCGTTGTTTTTGACGCTGCGAAAAAGGTGTTTTATTATCAGCGGCTCGGTATCGGGAGGCTGATTCATCAGCTGCCGGAGAATCTGTGCGAGATGTTTCTGGAGGAGGTGCTGGGAGAAAACAGGGACATTGATTTTGATGAGGAGACCATGACGACGATCAACAGGCTGTTTGACAATAACCTGAATATCTCCGAGACGGCGCGCCAGCTGTATATCCACAGAAATACGCTTGTGTACCGTCTGGAGAGAATAGAGAAGAAGCTGGGGCTGGACATCCGTTCCTTTGAGGATGCGATGCTGTTCAAGATTGCCATGATGGTGCGCGTTCATCTGAATGATCTGCGGAAAATGCCGAAATAGGGATCCTTTTCGAATCCTCTGTCAGATGTTGTAAAAGAAGGGGTTTCATGTTAAAATAAAACAACGCGATAAAACAACGCGAACGGATATGGTTTTATAAAAGACGAAGGAGGATGCGTAATGGGTATGATCAGCAGCCTGCAGTCTTTTTTCGGTGCAGATCCGTCTCCGTCACAGACGAAGAGTGAGACGGAGAACGTAAGATCCAGGCGCCGGGAGAAGGAATTGCAAAAAAAGAACCAGATGCTGAAGGAACAGCTTGACGCCGCGAACGAACGTATTGCCCGACTGGAAGAACAGATTACCGCCATGAAAAAGGAGAAGGATACCGTGGATCAGAATATAATTTCCAAAAGAAATGAGGTCGACCAGCTGATCGTGGGCGTGACCGTCCAGATGCAGGAGATGATGGAGACGCTGGATCAGCAGATGAAGCAGCTTGAGGTAAAGACCGACCGGCAGGTTCGCCAGCTGGCTGAGGGCACACAGAAGCAGATCGACGCGCTGAAGGGCACGACCGATCAGATCCGGGAGATCGGGGAATGTGTTCAGCCCATCGGTGAGATCAGAGAGGCTGCGAACCGGATCGACGGGATCAAAGCGTCCACGGATCAGATCGACGGGATCAAAGCGTCCACGGATCAGATCGATGAGATCAGAGACTCTGTGCGGCAGATGGATGAGAAGCTGCAGCAGCAGGGGATTTCCTCAGAAGAGCTCGATGAGAAGCGTGAGAAGCTGAAAGCGGATCTTGTGGAGAAGATTCACGCGGAGAATGTGCTCTGTTATCGCAATATGAAGGGGCTGGTGACGGATCTGGATGTTAAGATATCCGAGCTGGAACTGGATGAGGGGAGCCTGATTAAGATTCAGAAGTCCTTTAAGGGATTAAAGTTTTTCTCTTTCTGCGGATTTCTGGGATTTATCCTGCTGATATTTGTGACGCTGTATCTGCTCGGCGTGATGCCGTTCTGAGCACGTTGAATCACAAACGGAGAGAAGGCTGTGCCTGTTTCGGCAGCTCTCTTTCATCTGCGTTCTGAACAGGTCGGAATTCGCACACAGAGAGGCAGGATTGCCCTGCCTCTCTGATCGCAGATTGTGATGCGGATTTCGGCTTTGCAGCCGGGAACATGTATGCCACATTTTGTCTGATCAGTTTTTCTCTTTTTCCGCCAGCATCATGGCGCGAACTTTCAGAGGAAGTCCGAACAGGGTGATAAATCCCTCCGCGTCATGGTGGTCGTACAGGTCTCCGGTCGTGAAGCTGGCCAGCGATTCGCTGTACAGGGAATACGGGGAGGTAGTGCCGGCCTTGATGATATTGCCCTTATAGAGCTTGAATTTTACGGTGCCGGTCACATATTCCTGTGTGGACGACACGAAGGCCCGGATCGCGTCGCAGAGCGGGGTAAACCATTTTCCCTCATAGACGATCTGTGCCAGACGGTTGCCCATGTCCTTTTTCACATCCATGGTCGCGCGGTCGAGGACAAGCTCTTCCAGCTGGTCGTGCGCCTCCATCAGGATCGTACCGCCGGGCGTCTCATAGACGCCGCGGGACTTCATACCAACCACGCGGTTTTCCACGATATCCACGATTCCGATGCCGTGCTTTCCTCCGAGTGTATTTAATTCACGGATGATGTCGGATACCTTCATTTCTTTTCCGTTGATGGAAGTCGGGACGCCCTTCTCAAAGGTCATCGTGACATACTCGCCCTCCTCCGGTGCGTGTTCGGGGGAAACGCCGAGTACCAGAAGATGATCATAGTTCGGTTCATTTCCGGGATTCTCAAGCTCCAGCCCCTCATGGCTGATATGCCACAGGTTGCGGTCGCGGCTGTAGCTCTGGTCCGCGGAGAACGGAAGGTCGATGCCGTGTGCCCTGCAGTATTCGATCTCCGACTCTCTGGAGTCCATGTTCCACTTGCTGTCGCGCCATGCCGCAATGATCTTCAGGTCGGGCGCCAGCGCCTTGATCGTCAGTTCGAAGCGGATCTGGTCGTTGCCCTTGCCGGTGGCTCCGTGACAGATTGCGGTCGCCCCCTCTTTTCTGGCAATCTCAACCAGTTTTTTTGCGATGCCCGGACGCGCCATGGAGGTGCCGAGCAGATATTTGTGCTCATAAACGGCGCCCGCCTGCACACAGGGCATGATATAGTCCTCACAGAATTCGTCCGTGATATCCTCAATGTATAATCTGGATGCCCCGGAGTACTTTGCTCTCTCTTCAAGGCCGTCCAGCTCAGAGCCCTGCCCGCAGTCCACACAGCAGCAGATGACCTCATAATCATAATTTTCTTTCAGCCACGGAATAATCGCAGTCGTATCCAGTCCGCCGGAGTAGGCAAGGATTACTTTTTCTTTCATAGTCACAACATCCTTTCATATATTAAATTTCGTATAAAAAATATCGGAACGGGTCACAATTTTTTGTTTTCACCGTCTGTTCGATTATACTATAAGATTTTTACCGGTGCAAGTGAAATAATATACATAAAAAACTAATAAAAATACATTCAGAGTGAAATAGTGCACGAAAGAGAAAGAAATAGAAAAAAAGAGTTGATTATTTCTTTTTATGTGATATTATAGAACGGTGTTCTCAAAAATGCCGCCTTTTTACGGCCCGGTGGGGACGTGGCGGATATGATTTTGGGACACTTATGCATAAAATTCTGTATAAAATCATGTAATTATTCAGAATTGCATCTGAAAGGAACGTAAAACCGTTACGGGCCGAACCGGTATGGATGAAATACAGCAGGCCCGGTGAGGGTGCGACGGATCACGAAAAACGGAGGTGTGCGGATGGAGGTGGAAATCCGCCCGATGACAATAAAGGATTACGACGGTGTTTACGCGCTCTGGAAGACCATCCGGGGATTCGGCATCCGCAGCCTTGACGATTCCAGAGAGGGAACGGAGCGGTTTCTGCTCCGCAATCCGGGAACCAGCATGGTGGCGGTGTCGGACGGACGGATCGTCGGTTCGATTCTGTGCGGGCATGACGGCAGGACCGGCAGCTTTTACCATGTCTGCGTGGAAGAGTCCTGCCGAAGACGGGGAATCGGAAGGCGCATGGCGACGGAGGCGATGAAGGCGCTGAAAGAGCAGAGGATCAACAAGGTCAGTCTGATCGCCTTTAAACGAAATGAGATCGGAAATCAGTTCTGGAACGGGTTCGGGTGGAAGGAGCGATCGGACGCGAACTATTTTGATTTTGATCTGAATGAGGAGAATATCACACGGTTTAACAGATAAAAAACGGGAAAAGAGGGATATCATGAAAGAAATCAGAGGAGGCGTCACAACGCCGCGCGGATTTTTTGCCGCCCATACCGCGGCCGGGATCAAGTATAAAGAAAGGATTGACATGGCGATGCTTTACAGCGAGGCGCCGTGCAGGGCGGCCGGCACCTTTACGACGAACGTGGTGAAGGCGGCGCCGGTTTTATGGGATAAACGCATCGTGGATGAGATCGGGACGGCGCAGGCGGTCGTGATCAACGCGGGCATTGCCAACGCCTGCACCGGGGAAGAGGGATTCGGCTATTGCCGTGAGACGGCCGCGGCGGTCTGTGAGACGCTGGAGGTTCCGGCGGATCAGGTTCTGGTCGCCTCTACCGGTGTGATCGGGATGCAGCTGCCGATCGACCGGATCTGCGCGGGCGTACACGCGATGGCTCCCGTGCTTCGGGGAGATTCGGAGGCGGGGACGGCTGCGGCGAAGGCCATCCTGACGACGGATACGCATGAGAAGGAGGTCGCGGTTCAGTTTGAGGCGGGCGGCAGAACGGTCACGCTGGGGGGCATGTGCAAGGGCTCCGGCATGATTCATCCGAATATGTGTACCATGCTCGCTTTTCTCACGACCGATCTTGCGATTTCCGGGGAGCTTCTTCAGGAGGCTTTGCGTGAGGATATACGGGACACCTATAATATGATCTCGGTGGATGGCGACACGTCCACGAATGATACGGTGCTCCTGCTTGCGAACGGTCTGGCCGGAAATGCCGTGATCACGGAGAAAAACGCGGATTACGACGAATTCTGCCGGGCGCTGCATGCGGTAAACACGAAACTGGCGAAAATGATCGCAGGGGACGGGGAGGGCGCGACCGCCCTGTTCGAGGCGAGGGTCATTCATGCGAAGACGAAGGAGGAGGCGAGGATTTTAAGCAAGTCCGTGATCTGCTCCAGCCTGACCAAGGCCATGATCTTCGGCCATGACGCGAATTTCGGCAGAGTCCTGTGCGCGCTGGGGTATTCCGGCGTCGATTTTGACCCGGACCGGGTGGAGCTTTCCTTTGAGAGCGAGGCGGGACGAATCCCGATCTTCACGGGAGGAAAGGCTCTGGATTACAGTGAGGAGCAGGCGACGCGGATCCTGTCGGAACCGGTGGTAACGGTTGTCGCGGACATGCATGCGGGAGAGGCTTCCGCGACAGCCTGGGGCTGTGATCTGAGCTATGATTACGTAAAAATAAACGCCGATTACCGTTCCTGATGAAAGGAGAATCAGATGTCTGAAAAAATAGAGGATTTAAAGGCGAAAGCGGAGGTCCTGATCGAGGCTCTTCCGTATATCCAGCGTTTCAACCGCCGGATCATCGTGGTGAAGTACGGTGGGAGCGCCATGCTGGATGAAAATCTGAAAAAAAGCGTGATACAGGATGTGACGCTGCTGAAGCTGGTAGGGTTCAAGCCGATCATCGTACACGGCGGCGGTAAGGAGATCAACCGCTGGGTCGCGAAGTCCGGGATTGAGCCGGTCTTTGTAAACGGTCTTCGAAGAACGGACGCGGAGACGATGGAGATCGCGGAGATGGTGCTCGGCAGGGTCGGGAAATCCCTGGTCACCATGGTGGAGGAGCTGGGCGTTCGTGCCGTCAGCATCAGCGGCAAGGACGGCGGCCTCCTGAAAGTAGAAAAAAAATATTCCGACGGAGAGGACATCGGGTTTGTGGGCAATATTACCTCGGTGGATCCGAAGATTCTGTTTGACCTGCTGGAGAAGGATTTTCTCCCGATCGTATGTCCCGTCGGTCTGGACGGGGAGTTCCGGACCTACAATATCAACGCCGACGACGCGGCCTGCGCCATTGCCGGCGCGGTGAAGGCGGAGAAGCTGGCTTTTCTGACGGATATCGAGGGCGTGCGCCGCGATCCGGATGATCCGGCTACCCTGATCTCGGAACTGACGGTAGCGGAGGCGGAGGAGCTGCTCGCGAGCGGTTACGTGGTGGGCGGCATGCTCCCGAAGCTGAATAACTGTATCCAGGCGGTTCGAAACGGCGTCTCACGGGTACATATCCTGGACGGCCGGCTCGCGCACTGCCTGCTGCTTGAAATATTCACAAATAAGGGGATCGGAACAGCGATCCTGAATGATAAGGAGGACAGATTTTACCATGAATAAACAGGAATATATGAACGGCGCGGAGGCCGCGCTCCTGCACACTTACAATCGTTTCCCTGTGGTTTTTGAGCGGGGGGAGGACGTTTATCTTTACGATACGGATGGAAAGAAATATCTGGATTTTGCGGCCGGTATCGCGGTCAACGCGTTCGGTTACGGGAAAAAGAAATATGTGGACGCGCTGAAGGCGCAGACGGAAAAGCTGATCCATATCTCCAATCTTTATTATAATGTGCCGATCACGGAGGCGGCGCAGAAGGTGCTGAAGGCGTCTTTGATGGATCGTGTTTTCTTTACGAACAGCGGGACGGAGGCCATTGAGGGCGCCCTGAAGGCGGCGAAAAAATATGCCTACACCAGGGACGGCCATGCGGGGCATGAGGTGATCGCGATGAAGCATTCGTTTCACGGGCGCAGCCTGGGCGCCCTGTCGGTGACCGGAACGAAGCACTATCAGGAGCCCTTTGAACCGCTGATTCCCGGAATAAAATTCGCGGAATATAACAACCTGGACAGTGTGCGCGCGCTGGTGACGGAGAAGACCTGTGCGATCATCCTGGAAACGGTACAGGGCGAGGGCGGCATCTACCCGGCGGACCCGGGTTTTTTACAGGGGATTCGCGATCTCTGCGATGAGAAGGATATCCTGCTCATTCTGGATGAGATCCAGTGCGGGATGGGTCGCACCGGAGCCATGTTCGCCTGGCAGCAGTACGGCGTGAAGCCGGACATCATGACGGCGGCCAAGGCGCTGGGCGGCGGCGTTCCGGTCGGGGCTTTCCTGATGACGCAGCGGGTGGCGGATCTGTCCCTGGCGCCGGGCGACCACGGAACGACCTACGGCGGGAATCCGTTTGTGGGGGCGGCTGTCAGCGCGGTGTTCGATATTTTCGAGGAAGAAAATATCGTCGCTCATGTCAATGAGATCGCGCTTTATCTGGAAACGAAGCTGGAGGAGCTGAAGGAGAAGTATCCGTTTATCACGGATCGCCGCGGCATGGGTCTGATCCAGGGCCTGGAGATGGATATCCCGGTCGGTGAGGTGGCTTCGAAAGCGCTGGAGGAAGGGCTCGTTATTATTACGGCCGGATCGAACGTCGTCCGCTTCGTGCCGCCGCTGGTGATCGGAGAACGGCATGTGGATGAGATGGCGGAAAAACTGGATCGGGTTCTGAAGACATTTCTCTGATGCCGGACACTTTTTCACGGGGCGGTGCATAAATTCAGAAAATCGGATCATCCTATGAAAAACAAAGAACGGATGGTCAGGTTATGGCGGGAATATGGATCGCGATCCTTTCCGGGATCCTGATGAGTGTACAGGGTGTATTTAATACGGATGTGACAGAGCGCAGCAGTCTCTGGGTGGCGAACAGCTGGGTGCAGATGACTGCGTTTGCGGTCTGTCTCGTCCTCTGGGGGATCACGGACAGAAGCTCGTTTGCGCTCTTGCTTGAGGTTCGTCCGAGATATGTGTTGCTCGGCGGCGTGATCGGCGCGTTTATCACGCTGACCGTAGTGAAGAGCATGGATATTATGGGACCGGCGCAGGCGGTTCTGTTTATCGTAATCGCACAGATGATCAGCGCGTATGTGATTGAACTGATCGGCCTGTTTGAGACGGAGAAGGCTGATTTTTCCGTGCAGAAGCTGATCGGCATGGCGATTGCGATCGGAGGCGTGATCCTGTTTCAATGGGAACGAAAATAGATTTCAGTCTTTTCTTATTTCTTTTTTAAATGATTTTTTAATTTTTCGTGAATACTCTTGTAATATTTTTCGATAATGTTAAAATAGTAAAGAACGTCGAGTCTTTGTACCAGGTGTGAGTGACATGCCAGGAAAGAGAAAACGGATCGCAGGTGTGCTGTGTATGCTTGCCCTGTGTCTGTCTGTTTTATGTATGAACGGCTGCAGCGCGGATCCGGACGTCATTCTCCAGAACGGAACTTCTGAGGAGAATGACAGGGCGGAGGCGGATGCTGCCACGACGGATCCGGACGCCTCTTCATCGGAGGAGGGGGAGGACTCGGGCGGGGAACCCGCGGACGCGGAGGCGTATTCCGGTGATTCGTCTGCGGTCTGTATGTATATCTGCGGGGCGGTCTTAAATCCCGGCGTATATGAGCTGTCGTCCTCGGCCCGGATCTATGAGCTGGTGGAGCTGGCCGGAGGTCTGACGGAGGACGCCGACGAACAGAGTGTGAACCTTGCGCAGTATGCGGAGGACGGCGGGATGATCTGGATCCCGACGAAGGAGGAGAGCGCTGCCGGAGTGACGGCTCCCGCAGCGGCGGATTCCGCTGCTTCCTCTTCCGCGGAGGCGGACAGCGGCAAGGTGAATATCAACACGGCGGACGCTTCGGAGCTGACGACGCTGAACGGGATCGGAGATTCGAAGGCGGCTGCGATCATCGCTTATCGGGAGGCGCACGGCGGTTTTCAGAGCATTGAGGAGATCATGCAGGTGGACGGGATCGCGGAGGGGACCTATGAAAAGATCCGGGAGTATATAACCGTTTAAACAGATACGGCTTTTAACAGTCAGAGAATTCCATGTCGCACTCCGATAATTTGCCGTGCGTGGATAGAAATGAATGAATGAGAAAGGAAGAGCGCTCGCAGCATTTTTTCTGTGGGTTCAGTGTGGGAAAATGGCGAAAAAGGTTCTGGTTGTAGACGATGAAAAGCTGATCGTGAAGGGCATCCGTTTCAGCCTGATGCAGGACGGTATGGAAGTGGACTGCGCATACGACGGCGAGGAGGCTCTGGAGATGGTTCGCGGCAGGGAGTACGATATTATCCTGCTGGATATCATGCTGCCGAAAATGAGCGGCCTGGAGGTCTGCCAGACGATACGCGAGTTTTCCGATGTCCCGATCGTCATGCTGACGGCCAAGGGAGAGGATATGGATAAAATCCTCGGCCTGGAGTACGGGGCGGACGACTATATTACAAAACCGTTCAATATCCTGGAGGTGAAGGCCCGCATCAAGGCGATCATGCGCCGGACATCCCACGGGGAGCAGGAGAAGAATCCGAATCTGATCATAGACGGCGACTTAAAACTCGACTGTGACAGCCGGCGGCTGTTTATTCAGGGAAAGGAGATCCGGCTGACCGCCAGGGAGTTTGATCTGATGGAGCTTCTGATGAAAAACCCGAATAAGGTATACAGCAGAGAGCGTCTGCTGAATCTCGTCTGGGGGTATGAGTATCCGGGGGATTTCCGTACGGTGGATGTTCATGTACGGCGTCTGCGTGAAAAGGTGGATGAGAATCCCAGCGAGCCGAAGTATGTTCATACGAAGTGGGGTGTGGGATATTATTACCACTCCGACAGATAGGATGAGGGAATTTATTTGAAAAATTTTTTGTCTTTTTTAAAAAGTCTGAGATTTCGTATCTTTCTTATGATATTGCTGTTTGGCATCGCCCCCGGTTTTGTACTGAGGGCGGGTCTTTTATCCGCTTATGAAAGCCGGGCGGTGGAGGTAAATGAATATGAGATTTCCACGCAGGCCAAGCTGCTCGCGACACAGATCGCGGCGAATGATTATCTCGAGACGCTTTACTCGGATTCCATAACGGCACAGATGGATCAGATGTCTACCATCTATGACGGACGTATCATTCTGATTGACAATACCTTTCAGATTGTCGCCGACACGTATGAGATGGATGAGGGGAAACTGATCGCGACGGAGGACGTGATGCGCGCCTCTCAGGGCGAGACCGTTCAGACCTATGACGGCACCTACCATTATATCGAGGTGACGATCCCGATCATAAATCCGGAATCTTCGGAATCGATCGGCGTTATGCTGATCAGCGTTTCAACGGATAATATCGAGCTGAATCTTCAGTATTTAAAACAGTGGGCCATGCTGATCGAGCTGCTTCTGGTTGTGGTGATCCTGGTGGTCGCCATCGTGGTGTCCGGTCCCATGACGAAGCCGTTTCAGCGGCTGGCAAAGTCCATGTCCGATGTTCAGAACGGATATGAAAATGATTTTAAGGGCGTCATGTCGTATACGGAGACGAAGCAGATCTCCCTGGCCTGCGGCGAGATGCTGCAGCGCCTGAAGACGCTGGATGAGACCCGGCAGGAGTTTGTATCCAACGTTTCGCATGAGCTGAAAACGCCGCTGACCTCCATGAAGGTTCTTGCGGATTCCCTGATCGGACAGGAGGATGTCCCCATCGAGTTTTACCGCGAATTTATGACGGATATCGGGGCGGAGATCGACCGGGAAAATGAGATCATCAATGATCTGCTGTCTCTGGTCAAGATGGATAAGACTTCCGCAAATGTCAACATTACATCCGCGAATATCAATGAGATGATCGAGCTGATCATGAAGAGACTTCGTCCCATTGCCCGAAAAAATAATGTGGAGCTGGTTCTGGAGAGCTATCGTCCGGTGGTGGCGGAGGTCGATGAGGTGAAGCTGACGCTTGCGCTGACAAATCTGATCGAAAACGCGGTGAAGTATAACCGGACAGACGGCTGGGTCCGGGTCACTCTGAACGCGGATCACCAGAATTTCTTCGTCACGGTGGAGGATAACGGGATCGGGATTCCGGAGGAGTCGCAGGATCAGATCTTTGAGCGGTTTTACCGTGTGGATAAGTCCCACTCCAATGAGATCGACGGCACGGGGCTCGGCCTTGCGATCGCGAAGAGCGCGGTGATCCTTCACCGAGGCGAGATCAAAGTCCACAGTATTCCCGGAGAGGGGACGACATTTACGGTGCGTATACCACTTACGTATATCTCATGATGAGGATTGCGAGATAAGTGAGACAGGAAATCTTCGATTTCCGTGATCGAACTTATGCAGAGCAGTGGTTTTTACGGAGCAATCCGTCGGTATCATCATCTGTAAAGGCTTTTGATTACAACATGATGATTCCGTGGTCTGCAGAAAATAAGGAAGGATTATAGCGTGAAACAAATAAAAAAGCTGAGATTTTGGCTGGTTTTCCTTCTTGCAGCCGCGCTTCTTCCCGGTCTGGCGGGATGCGGCGCGGGGAAGTCGGCGAAATCGGTGTATTATATTTATTATCTGAATCAGGATATGACCGGGCTTGAGCTGGTGGAATATGAGCCGGAGGCTGATCCCGACAATACGGAAGAGATCATGGATGAATTCCTTGACCGGATCAAAGAGGGATCCGACCAGGTGGAATACCAGCAGCTGTACCCGGATTCCGTGGAACTGGTGGATTATGCGTACAATGAGGATTCGAGCCGTGTTTTGCTGTATTTTAATCCCGCGTATTCGGAAATGTCTGTGGCACAGGAGGTTCTCAGCAGACAGGCGATCGTAGAGACGCTGCTGCAGATTCCGGACGTGACGGGCGTCCTGTTCTTTGTGGGGACCGAGGCGGTTACGGAGTCGAACAGGGAACGGTATACGGAGCTCTGTGAGCCGCTTACGGACGCGAACGGGTCACAGGTAGGGGTCATGACTCTGGATTCGTTTCTGGATAATCCGGGGGAGGAGATCAACGATATCCAGATCGCCGATTTGACCCTGTATTTTGCCTCTGAAGACGGAACGAGCCTCGTTCGTGAAACGCAGCATGTGTATTACTATTCCAGCAATATTTCCATGGAAAAGCTGGTCATGGAACAGCTCATGGAGGGACCGAATTCGAATAATGCGCAGTCCGCGATCCCGGAGGGGACCGGGCTGATCAGCGTATCCGTGCTGGATGGCGTCTGCGTGGTAAACCTGGACAGTAATTTTCTGACGCAGAATTATGACATACAGGAGTCGGTGGTCATCTATTCCATCGTAAATTCGCTGTCAGAGCTCTCCACGGTGGACACGGTGCAGATCGCGGTGAACGGGGACAGCAATCTTGTGTACCGCCAGGATATGCTGCTGTCGGAGTTTTATACCATGAACCGGGACCTGATCACCGAGGAAGGCGCGGATGTTGAGGTCGATCAGGAGTCTCAGTCGGACAGTAAGGAGGGGCTGCTTAATACTGGAGAATAAAAGACATGTCTGCCTGTTTGCGACGGCGTATATTTTCGGGACGGTTCTGTACTGCCGGTCGGAGGATGTGTGGATACCCGTACTGCTTCTTTTGGGGGCGGTTCTCCTGCTCGTCCTTCTGACGGGCGGCGGGAAAAAAGAAAAGCGGATTCTGGCGGTTCTCTGTGCCGCTCTGGCTCTGGCCGCGTTTTTCCGATGCGGGATTCAGGATGCTTCTTATCGCCAGATACAGGATGTTGCTCCGACAGGTTCTTATACGCAGCTTACGGGCTCTGTTTATCGAAAAGAAATCAAATCGAACAGCTATCTCTATTATTTAAAAACACAATATAAAACGGTGCTGGTCTATGCCGATACGGATGAAATTCCCATCGGTTCCGCTGTGACGGCTGCAGGAGAAGCGGAGTCGTTTTCTCCTGCGACGAATGAGGGCGTTTTTGATCAGGCGGATTACTATCGCCGGGAAAATATTTCTTTTCGCATGTATGCGGACACGATCACCCCGGAGCATGTTCCGTCGCGGAGTTTGCGAGAGACTCTTTATCAGCTGCAGAAAAAAATCTCCGCGGTGTTTTCGTCGGAGCTTAATGCGCGGGATGCCGGCGTGCTTGCCACCCTGGTGACCGGGAACAGGGGCCTGATGGATACGGAACTGAAGGAGTTGTACCGTGACGCGGGTATCTCCCATATCCTCGCCGTCTCCGGACTGCATATCTCTATTCTCGGTATGGGCGTCTTCCGTTTCCTGCGGAAAATCCGCTGCTCTTATCCGGTTTCGGCCGTGCTCGGGAGCGCGGTCGTACTCTGCTTTGTACTCATGAGCGGCATGGGTGTGTCGGCCGTGCGTGCGATGATCATGTATCTGGCGCTGATGGGCGCGGAGGTTCTCGGGCGGACGTATGATTCGCTGAACGCGCTGGCTGTCGCGGCGCTGATTCTCCTGATCCGTAATCCGCTGTATCTGAATCAGAGCGGATTTCAGTTCTCATTTCTGGCGATGGGCGCGATCGTACTCTCCTCACGGGTAACGCAGAGGCTGCGGGAAAAAATCATCCTGTTCAGGGCCGGGGACGGTCAAAACTGCGCGGGTGCCGTCGGAAAACCGTCCTTCGACGGGAAAATAAAAGAGGGCGGAGCCAACAGGTTTTTTGTGTTCGCCGAGGGAATCCTGCGAAATCTGCCGGAACGGCTGCTGTCGGGAGCCTTTCTGCAGATATTTTTGCTCCCGCTGACCGCCTGGTATTATTATGAGGTTCCGCTGTACGCCCTGTTCCTGAACATGCTGGTTCTGCCGCTTTGCAGCGGACTCCTGGGGGCCGGACTCGCGGGAGGGCTGGCCGGACTCTTTTTTCCGCAGATTTCCAAATGGATCCTGGTCGTGTGTCATATCATTCTTCTGATCTATGAGAAGGCGATCGGGCTGGTGAACGTCCTGCCGTTCAGTCAGGTGATCACCGGTCGGCCGGCGGCGTGGATGCTGCTGTTGTATTACGCGGCGCTGGTCGGCGCCTGTCTGTGGTTTTTAAGACGGGAATCCGGCCGGGAAGGAGAGCGGACGCGTGAAAGTGAAACCGAGGGTGTTTTATGCGGATTTCATCCGGCGGAGGGTCTTAAAATCTCAATCGGGGAAATAATTGCGAAGACGGTCGCTTTCCGAATGGCGCTGTGTGTGCCGATCGTTCTTCTGAGCTTTATGCTGTTTGTACCGAAGCGGGAGTTCTGCAGAATTGATTTCCTGGACGTAGGCCAGGGCGACGGGATTTACCTGGCGGACGGGGAGGGCATGCACGTAATGATCGACGGGGGAAGCACCTCTGAGAGCGAGGTGGGGACGTATCGGATCGCGCCGTTTCTGAAATATCACGGCGTCAGAAAAGTGGACGTCTGGATCGTAACGCATGGCGATCTGGATCACTATTCCGGACTGCTGGAGCTGTTGGAGGACGGTTATGAGATCGACTATCTGCTTCTTGCCGAATCCATGCCGCAGGACAACGCCCGGGAGACGCTTGTGGAGGAGGCGCGTGAAAACGGGACCGAGGTTGTTTTTACGGAGACGGGAGACGCCATCCGCATGGCGGACGGCGAGATGACCTGTCTGTATCCGTCCGCGGAGGATACGGGGGACGATACGAACGCGCTCTCGCAGGTCTGGTCCTTCGAACGGGACGGAATGTCCGTGCTGTTTACCGGGGATATCGGGGAGGAGCAGGAGGAGCTGCTCGTGCAGCGGGGGCTCCTGCGGGATTATGTGGTGCTGAAGACGGCGCATCACGGATCGAAATATTCCTCCTGCGAGGAGTTCCTGGAGGAGGTTTCCGCAGAGTACGCGGTGATTTCCTGCGGGGAGGGAAACAGCTACGGCCATCCTCACGCGGAGGCGTTGGAGCGGCTGGAGGATGCAGGAAGCGAGATCCTGCTGACGCAGGACGAGGGGCAGATCACATTTTATGAGGACCAGGGAAGCTGGAAAATAAAAACATTTGTCCGGGATTAAAAAACGGTATTGAGGACGCCGGGGAATCCGTGTATAATAACACCCATGAAAACAATAACGGAAGACATCAGAAGAGGACAGTTAAGGCATGTCTATCTCCTGTACGGGGAGGAGACATATCTGATCCGACAGTATAAAAACAATCTGAAGGATGCCCTGTCGGCCGCGGCGGAATCCGCGAACACCGCTCGTTTTGAGGGAAGGGACATCAATCCGAAGCAGGTGATCGAACTGGCGGATACTATGCCTTTTTTTTCAGATCACCGAAGCATTTTTATAGATAACAGCGGATTTTTAAAAAAGAGCCCGGAAGAACTGGCGTCCTATATGGAGGAGATACCGGAAAGCACCTATTTCGTTTTTACCGAGACGGAGGTGGACCGGCGCTGCAGACTCTATAAGCAGATAAAAAAGCAGGGACGCGCTGTGGAGTTCAAACGTCAGGGAGAGCGTGTTCTGACGCAGTGGATTCTCGGAAGACTGAAGAAAGAAAATAAAAAAATCTCGCAGGCGGCTGTCGAGCTGTTTCTGACGAAGACCGGAAACGATATGGACCGGATCGATCAGGAGCTGGAAAAGCTGCTCTGTTATACGATGGATCGTGAAGTGATCGGGGAGGAGGATGTCGAGGCGGTCAGCGCCGGTGAGATCTCCGGCAGGATTTTTGAGATGGTGGATGCCATCGCCGGGAGGCACCAGAAGCGGGCGCTGGAACTGTATTATGACCTGCTGATGCTGAAAGAGCCTCCGATGCGGATCCTGATTCTGATCACCCGCCAGTTTCAGAGACTGCTGCATATAAAGGAACTGTCGGATCTGGGATTTGACCGGAAGACCATCGCGTCAAAAGTCGGCGTACCGGAGTTTGCCGTTCGTAAGAATATCGGGCAGGCGGAAAAGTTCAGCCGCCGCCGGCTCCTGCAGGCCGTCGAGGACGGCGTACAGGCGGAGGAGGATGTGAAAAGCGGCCGGCTGACGGACAGGCTGGCGGTGGAGCTTTACCTCATGACATACAGCGGTGGCGAGGAACACAAATAAAGTCATTATTAATGCAAGATTCCTGTGTGGCGGCGCTGATGGAGATGTACCAGAAGTTGACAGAATAAGGTTTTGAAGATAAGATATATATAAAAGAAAGTGGATCAGTTTTTCGAAAGTGAAAAAATACGGGAATAGTTTATGATGTTTTGCTATTATGAGATAGTTATATGAGATTTAATAAACTTTTTCTTTGACTATCTACAGATATTCTTGTATAATTTCTTTATCAAGCAATAGGAGGTTCTTCTTTATGCCTACGATTAAATCCAGCACAGATTTAAGAAATAATTACAACGACATCTCTCAGTTCTGTCATACCTACAGGGAACCTGTTTTCATCACCAAAAATGGTCAGGGTGACCTTGCCGTAATGAGTATCGAAACCTATGAACAACTGGCTGGCCGCCTTGCACTTTACGGACTGTTACAGGAAGGATTGGATGATGTGGCAGCCGGACAGACACAGCCATTTTCTGAAGCAATGGCTGAAATCAGAGCCGGGAGAAAAAGATGAACTACCATATCCATATCACAAAAAAAGCAAAAGAAGATATGGTTCAGGCGGCTGACTATATCGAATTTATACTGTTGAATCCTGATGCTGCAGATGACCTGCTTGATGCAGCTGAGGCAGGTATTAACTCTCTGGAAAAGATGCCTGACCGCATCCGCCCAGTTGATGACCCGTTTCTTTCTTCGTTAGGAATTCGTTTCCTAATGGTTAAGAATTACCTGGTGTTTTATATTATTGCCGATAACGCAAAAACCGTTCATATTATTCGTTTTATTTACAACAAACGTAACTGGACACACATTTTAAAAAGCGGCTTCTCACTTGAATAGGCAGGTTCTTTCCTGTTGCATCTGTGTCATAATCATACTATAATATGCAGGGTAGAAATGGCAGATATATACATAGAATTTAAATCGAGGATTATATTTATGAATAGGCGGAATATTGGAAAGAATCGGAGCGCGGACAGGATAGAAAACAGAAAACGATATAGGATTGTTTTGGCGGTAACGTGTGCGGCAGCTGTACTTTTTGTGGCCGGATGCGGCAGTTATGGTTATGATACCACGGAGAATTCCGCAGAGAACAGCAGTGAGTATGCAGCCGATGATGTGCAGAACGAAGAAAATGACCAGGAAAAAATCCTGTACAGCGGCACAAGCGGAGATCTGGAGTGGAAACTCGATCAGTACGGTGTTCTTACTATCAGTGGCAGTGGAGATTATGCAGATGATGGAAATAGCGAAGATGGGGCTTATCCTGCATGGACCGATCACTATCTTTTTATTTTAAATGCAGTTGTTGACGTAGATGGGATTACGAGTACAGAGGGGATGTTTTATGGCTGCAAATATTTGAGGGAGGCTGACCTGAGTGACCTTGACACTTCTGAGGTGACAAATATGGAGTATATGTTTTGTGACTGCTGGGATGTGACAAGCCTTGATCTGAGTGGATTTGATACTTCCGGAGTGACGTCTATGGATTATATGTTTGCCGGGTGCAGCAGTTTGGAGAATCTTGACCTGGGCGGTTTTGATACGTCTAAAGTGGCATCCATGGAAAATATGTTTGCCGGTTGTTCGTGCCTGACAAATATAACGGCTCCCGACGATTTGACACAGGAAGCGGAACAGCACAGGGACGACGAATATGTGACGGCAACCGAGTGAATCTGTAGAATTGACTGTCCTCTTGAATGAAAAAATAAAAAACCCCGCGGCATGACGGAACTGCGGGGTTTCAATATTCCTGATCTGCTTCAAAATTAAGCAATACCGTTTACTAACTTTGCTAAACGGGCAACCTTCCGAGAAGCATTGTTTTTATGATAAACGCCTTTCTGCGCCGCTTTATCGATCTTAGAGGTAGCTGCGACCAGTGCGGCCTGGGCTGCTTCCTTATCGTTCGCGGCAACGGCTGCTTCTACTTTCTTAATAGATGTCTTTACTGCAGAACGGATAGATTTATTTCTCTCTGTCTTTGTCTGAGTAACCAGAATCCTTTTTTTCGCTGATTTAATGTTAGCCAATCTGTTCACCTCCCATGCTTGAGAATTGTATACTGTTCGTTTTCGCTCACAGTTACATGATTGTTACATTAAAGCCGGACACGGACGATCTAATGTAAACATACCAGAGTATTTTAATGCGAGTTCCTGAAATTGTCAATAGAATTTCCTGAAAAACCGGGGGACTTCTTCATATTTTTTGCTTTAAGTATCATACTATTCCTGAGATGAGGGAGAAACAAAGCCATGTTTGATGTGAGAACGGATCTTGCGCTGGAAGAAAATGAGCGGATTCAGAAACAAAAAAACGACACGAGGGGGATTTCGGTTGATGAGGAGGAATATGAGGAGGGAAGTATACGAATCACCACGGTGCGGATCGAGACGGAAAATGCGGTTCGCGTCATGGGAAAACCCAGAGGTACTTATATCACACTGGAAGCGCCGGAGATGGCGGAGGACTCGGACGGATATCACCGGAATATCTCGGAGCGGCTGGCGCAGCTTCTGCACCGTCTGATTCCGGAGGAACCTGCCGGCGCATCGATCCTGGTGGCGGGTCTCGGCAACCGCAGTGTAACGCCGGATGCGCTCGGCCCCGGGGTCGTTGACAATCTGCGCATTACCAGACATATCTTAAAAGAGTTCGGTTCGTTTGCCTACAGTGACGCGCAGGTGCAGCCGCTCTGCGCGATTGCCCCCGGCGTGATGGCGCAGACCGGGATGGAGACCAGAGAAATCCTGGAGGGGATCGTCGGACAGGTCAAACCGGATTATCTGATTGCGATCGATTCGCTGGCGGCCAGGAGCATGAAACGGCTCTGCAGAACGATTCAGATTTCGGATACCGGGATCAGTCCCGGTTCGGGGGTCGGAAACCACAGGCACAGCATTACGGCGGAAACTCTCGGAATCCCGGTGATCGCCGTCGGGATTCCGACGGTCGTGGAGGCGGCGACGATCGTGCAGGATTTCATGGCGGATTTTGAGGCGGAACACCGGGAGATGAGCCGGCCGCTCCTGTCCCCTCAGCTGAACCGGATGTTTGTAACTTCAAAGGATATTGACGCTCAGATCAGGCAGATGAGTTATATTGTATCGGAGGGAATCAACATGGCGTTCTGCGGCTGATCGTTCGTTCGGCAGGGAATACCTTTTGGACGCCTCTGAATAGTTGCAAAATATCTTCATATATATGTCAGTAGATGAATTTTTCTGCGGCTGTCGGGCGGTTTGGGCCGCCCGGATGGGCCATGCCTTATCGGAGGCGGGTATGAGGCAAAAGCCGCCTCCTGCTCGATTGAGAGGTTCGGATTTATGCTTAGAGTGACAAAGAAAAGGCTGCGAAGGGAGAGGAGAGGAAAGCGGACAGTCACCCTCCTGTTCGGAGGCGCGCTGTTTTTTTCCTGCCTTCTGTTCCTGCTGTCCGTGAAAAACGGGTTGGCGACGCGGCAGATGAGCTACGGGGTCTGTGTCCTGATTTTGAAACAGATTTCCCCGAACCTGACACAGAGTGGTGCGGTTGAGTATTATGAGGATTCCGAGGAAACCTATGAGACGCGGACGGAGAGCAGCCTGGACTATGAAAAAATCCTTTCGCGGAATGTGTCGGAGGAGACGGCTGCCGGAGTGGAAGCCGATGGGGAAGAAGAAACCGGGAGCGCGGTCAGCGGGCAGGAAGACGATTCCTCCGCGGTATCGCTTGAAAAGCTCAGCGATTTTGACTATCTGATCCGGAATTTTTATACGGTTGACAGCACAACCACGATCAGCAGCTCCCAGCTGAACGCGCAGGAAATGCTGAACACAGACTGTTCGATCGAAAAACGGACGGACGGAGAGCCCCAGATCCTGATCTATCATACGCATGCCTCGGAAGGCTACAGCGATTCCGTGTCCGGGGATTATTCCACCACCGTGGTCGGCGTGGGGGACCGCCTTGCGGAAATACTGACGGAAACCTATGGTTATCAGGTGCTCCACGATACCGGCGTATACGACAGCGACCGGAACCGGGCTTACAGTGTCGCGGAGCCATACATAGAACAGATCTTATCGGAACATCCCTCCATCGAGGTAGTGATTGACCTGCACAGGGACGGCGTTTCGGAGGATACAAGGCTTGTCACGGAGCAGAACGGCGTTCAGATGGCGCAGGTCATGTTTTTTAACGGGCTGAGCCGGACGACGGCCATGGGGGATATTTCTTACCTGGCGAATCCTTATATCGCGGACAATCTCGCCTTTTCGTTTCAGATGAAACTCGCGGCGACGGAGCTGTATCCGGATTTCTCGCGAAAAATCTATCTGAAGGGGTATCGTTACAACATGCATCTCATGCCGAAATCCCTGCTGGTCGAGGTGGGGGCGCAGACGAATACGCTGGAGGAGGCGATGAACGCCATGGAACCGCTGGCGGAGATCCTGGACAGCGTGCTCAGCGGGGATTAGAGGAAATTTTCATATTGACGGTTGTTTTTTCCAATGGGAAAAGTTATACTAAGGATATTGTAATCGGGAGGAAGAAAGCTTTGACGGACCAGAGTAAGATTCGGAATTTCTGTATCATTGCGCACATTGACCACGGCAAGTCCACGCTGGCGGACCGCATCATCGAGATGACCGGCCTGCTGACGAGCCGGGAGATGCAGGCGCAGGTGCTTGACAATATGGAACTGGAGCGGGAGAGAGGGATCACGATCAAGGCGCAGACGGTTCGCATTATCTATAAGGCGCGGAACGGGGAGGAATATATTTTCAATCTGATCGATACGCCAGGCCATGTCGATTTTAATTATGAAGTTTCCAGGAGCCTCGCCGCCTGCGACGGCGCGATCCTGGTGGTGGACGCCGCACAGGGGATTGAGGCGCAGACGCTGGCGAATGTCTATCTGGCGCTGGACCACGACCTGGACGTCATGCCCGTGATCAATAAGATCGATCTGCCGAGCGCGGATCCGGACCGGGTGGTGAACGAGATCGAGGATGTGATCGGCATCGAGGCGCAGGACGCCCCGCGGATTTCCGCGAAGACAGGCCTGAATGTGCAGGAAGTGCTGGAGCAGATCGTAGAGAAGATCCCGGCGCCGGACGGCGATCCGGAGGCTCCCCTCAAAGCGCTGATCTTTGATTCTGTTTATGATTCCTACAAGGGCGTGATCGTATTCTGCCGCATCCGGGACGGCCGTGTGCGGACAGGCACCCCGATCCGGATGATGGCGACGGGGGCGTCCGCCGACGTTGTGGAGGTCGGATATTTCGGAGCCGGCCGGTTTATTCCCTGTGAGGAACTCTCCGCCGGGATGGTCGGCTATATCACGGCGAGCATTAAGAATGTCAGGGACACCCGGGTGGGCGATACGATCACGAATCGGGAGCAGCCCTGTGCGGAGCCGCTTCCGGGTTATAAAAAGGTCAATCCGATGGTCTACTGCGGGCTCTACCCGGCGGACGGGGCGAAATACCCGGATCTGCGCGACGCGCTGGAGAAGCTTCAGCTGAATGACGCCTCCCTGTTTTTCGAACCGGAGACCTCGATCGCGCTCGGGTTCGGTTTTCGTTGCGGTTTTCTGGGCCTGCTTCATCTTGAGATTATACAGGAGCGGCTGGAGAGAGAATATAACCTGGATCTCGTGACGACGGCGCCGAGCGTGGTCTACCATGTGCACAGGACGGACGGCACGATGATCGAGCTGACGAATCCGTCTAACCTGCCGGATCCGACGCAGATCGATTACATGGAGGAGCCGATGGTGGACGCCGAGATCATGGTGACGAGCGAGTACATCGGCGCGATCATGGATCTCTGCCAGGAACGCCGGGGCATCTATGTCAGCATGGAGTATATGGAGGAAAAGCGGGCTCTCATTCGCTATGAGCTTCCGTTAAACGAGATTATATATGATTTTTTTGACGCGCTGAAATCCCGCTCGAGAGGATACGCGTCCTTTGATTATGAATTAAAGGGATACCGCCGTTCGGAGATGGTGAAGCTGGACATCCTCATCAACCATGAGGAGGTGGACGCCCTGTCCTTTATCGTGTTTTCCGGGAATGCTTATGAGCGGGGGCGGAAGATGTGCGAGAAGCTCAAGGGCGAGATCCCACGTCATCTGTTTGAGATCCCCATTCAGGCGGCGGTCGGCGGCAAGATCATCGCCAGGGAGACGGTCAAGGCGATGCGCAAGGACGTGCTGGCCAAGTGCTATGGCGGTGATATCACCCGGAAGCGGAAGCTGCTGGAGAAACAGAAGGAAGGCAAGAAGCGTATGCGTCAGGTCGGAAATGTAGAAATTCCGCAGAAGGCATTTATGAGTGTGCTGAAGCTGGATGAGGACTGACGTAAGTCGGTCTTATCAACGGACAGATGCGCGGCTGTATTTCGGATAGTTTCGGAAAATCCCCGGGAAGGTCAGGGTATGAGAGAACTCGAACTGTATATACATATACCCTTCTGTATAAAAAAATGCCTTTACTGTGATTTCCTGTCTGCACCGGCAGATGTTTCCGTGCGGGACGCGTATGTCGACCGCCTGCTGGAGGAAATCCGTTTTTCCGGTCCGGATTATTCCGATTGCTTCGTGAGCAGTATTTTTATCGGCGGCGGGACGCCTTCAATCTTAAGATCCGAACAGATTGAGAAGCTGTCGGATGCGTTAAACCGAAATTTTCACATATCGGAACACGCGGAATTTTCCGTGGAATGCAATCCGGGAACTCTGACAATGGAAAAGGCGAAGACCATGCGGCGCTCAGGCATCAATCGCATCAGCATGGGGCTGCAGTCTGCGTGTAACGCAGAGCTGAAATTACTGGGCAGAATTCATACCTTCGAAGATTTTCTGCTCAGTTTTTCGTTTGCGAGGGAGGCCGACTTTACAAATATCAATGTAGATCTCATGTCCGCTCTTCCCGGACAGAGTGCGGAAAGCTGGGAGAATACGCTTCGCAGGACGGCAGAGCTGTGTCCGGAGCATATTTCCGCCTACAGCCTCATCCTGGAGGAGGGGACAGAGTTCTATACGAGGTATCATGAGGACGCGCTGCTGCGAGAACGCGGAGAGGAGCCGAAGCTTCTTCCTTCCGAGGAGGAGGAACGGCGGATGTACGAGCGGACGGAGATTTTTCTGCGCGAGCGGGGATATCAGCGATATGAGATCTCCAATTACGCGCGGCCGGGATATGAATGCCGGCACAATATCGGCTACTGGACCGGAAGAGAATATCTGGGTCTGGGACTCGGCGCCTCTTCCCTGATCGGGAATGTGCGGTACCGGAATACGGATATTCTGGAGGATTATATAAAAACAAATCCCGCGGGGACGGAGAATTCCCGCGGAGAGGATGCTTTTTTCTGCCGTGAGGAGGAGCGGCGGGGCAGAAAGGAGGAGATGGAGGAATTTCTGTTTCTCGGACTGCGGATGACGCGGGGAATCTCGCGGCAGGATTTTCGGGAACGGTTTGGAATGATGCCGGAGGATGTATACGGGAATGTTTTTAAGAGGCTTAAAAACGACGGACTGCTGGATACGGCTGAGGGGAGAATTTTTCTGACGAAAAGGGGTGTGGATGTAAGCAATACGGTTTTTGCGCAGTTCCTGCTGTAAGGGGATGCGCATGGGGTTTTAAACTCTTTGATGGAGGTTTTATGTAACTGAAGGATCCGGGAAATTTTCTGTTTTGAAACGGAGGAGAGATCAGGCGGTTACGGTTTTTCAGGAGGAAATGAAATGTTAGCAGCACAGATTGTCGCGGTCATCATCTTTGTTATTATGTTTCTGCTGATCGTGGCGGATAAGATTGAAAGACACTATATCACGCTGGTCTGCGGGCTGGCCACACTGGTACTCGTGTTCGGCGTGATCATGAGAAGCGGCGCCGCCGTCTGGGATACGATCAATGTCAGCCAGATTTTCACCGTTGATTTCTGGTACAGCGCCGGGGACGCCGATGAGGCTACCACGGGCATTAACTGGGAAACGATCATTTTTATCGCGGGTATGATGGTCATGGTGGAGGGCATGGCGAGAGCGGGATTTTTCCGCTGGCTCTGCATGCTTCTCGCGAAGCTTGTAAATTATAAGGCGATCCGGCTTTTTATCGCCTTTATGATTATGTCGGCCGGACTGGCCATGTTTATCGACAGCATAACCGTTATCCTGTTTCTTGCGGCGGTCACGATCGAGCTGTCAAAACTATTGAAGTTCAATCCTGTTCCGATGATCCTGTCAGAGATTTTCTGCGCGAATCTGGGAGGCTCCGCGACGATGTGCGGGGATCCTCCGAATATCATTATCGGCACATCGCTGGGCTATACGTTTACGGATTTTGTGACGAATACGGGGCTTATGGCCGGTATCAGCCTGGTGATCATCGTCATCTATTTCTATTTTATTTTTCGAAAAGAGTTTCAGACGGCGGAGGGGCAGGAGATCGACCTGTCGGCCGTGCCGTCCCCGAATGACGCGATTGAGAATAAGCGTCTCTTCGGAATCAGTACCGTGATTTTCCTGGCGGCGGTGGTGCTTCTGGTCACGCACGCGCGGACCGGGATGTCCGTGGCGCTGATCGGCGCGCTGATCGCAATCGTCACGCTGATCACCTCCGGCAGACATATCCCGGAACTGTTAAAAAAAGTGGATTATAAAACGCTGCTGTTTTTTGTCGGACTGTTTATCGTGGTCGGCGGCCTGGAGGAGACGGAGATCCTTGTGGCGATCGCGAATCTGATCGGCAGGATCAGCCAGGGGAATCTGATCCTGATGATCGTTATCGTGATCTGGGTGTCGGCCATCGCCAGCGCCTTTGTGGACAATATCCCGTTCGCGGCGACGATGGTTCCCGTGATCCAGAGCCTGGCGGCGACGCAGGGCGTTCCGCTGGATACGCTGGCCTACACGCTGGCGATGGGCACCGACGTCGGCGGAAGCGCGACGCCGATCGGCGCGTCCGCGAATGTCGTCGGGACTTCCGTGGCGGCACAGAACGGACATCTCATCGGATGGGGACGCTACTGCAGGTCGTCGGCGCCGGCAGCGATTATCGTCGTCGCGGTTTCCATGTTGATTATTTTTGTACGGTATTGTTAAAAGGGGGCATTTACAATGAAGAAACAGTGTATTATCTCGATCAGCAGAGAATACGGAAGCGGCGGACGCGATATCGCGATCCGTATTGCGGATGAGCTTGGCATCCCGATCTATAACCGGGATCTGATCCGCGACATCGCGCAGCAGATGAATATGGACGAGACAGAGCTTAAAAAATATGACGAAAAGGCGAGGAACCGTTTGCTTTCCCGTTCGGTCGGAAAGTATACGAATTCTATGGAGGAAATCCTGATCGAGCGTCAGTTTGACTGGATACGGGAAAAGGCGGATTCGGGAGAGTCCTTCGTGATCGTGGGGCGCTGTGCGGAGACGGTGCTGCGCGGGTATCCGGGGCTGATCTCCGTCTTTGTCACCGGCGAAGAGGAATTTAAGATAAAAAATATCATGCGTTATCTCTTGGTGGACGAGGAGAAGGCGAAGGAGGAGGAGATCCGGATCGACCGTAAGAGGAGAACGTATCACAACCGCTATTCGGATCATAAGTGGGGAGATTCCCGAAGCTATGACATGGTGATCAACAGTACGCCGCTCGGTATGGAAGGTACGGCGGCAATCCTGCTTTCCTATATTCAGGCCAGAATGGATGTTATGCAGAAATAGAAAAAAAGTAAAAGTTTTTGTTGACAAAGAAAAACGATGGTGCTACATTATGTAAAGAACGTATTAGCACTCCAAACAATCGAGTGCTAACAATCCGATAAGAGGATGATAACGAATTCAGGAGAAATTCGCACGCGGCCGTCCCGGACGGATCGGGACGCGCCGCGCGAACAGTGGAGCGGGAAGTATGAGCGAGCTGAGCGAGCGCCAGGTGAAAATTTTAAATGTAATCATCCGGACTTATATGAAGACCGGCGAGCCGGTCGGCTCCCGCACGATCTCGAAGGAGTCGGATCTCAATCTGAGCTCCGCGACGATCCGGAATGAAATGTCCGATCTGGAGGAGATGGGCTATATTGTCCAGCCCCATACCTCCGCCGGGCGGATTCCATCAGACAGGGGCTACCGCTTTTATGTGGACCAGCTGATGCTGGAGAAGGAGCAGGAAGTCTCCGAGATGAAGGAATTTGTCATTGAGAAGACGGAAAAGATGGAACAGGTTCTGAAAACCATCGCGAAGCTTCTCGCGGCGAATACGAATTACGCCACTGTTGTATCCGCTCCGCAGGCCCGCAGGGGGAAGGTTAAGTTTATCCAGCTTTCCGCCGTGGAACAGGATCAGGTGCTCGCCACCATCATGTTGGACGGGAATATCGTTAAGAACAAGATCATCCGTATTTCGGATGGACTGGATCAGGAGACCTTGCTGAAGCTGAACATTCTGCTGAACGGCAGCCTGAACGGCCTGACGCTGGAGGAGATCAATCTTGTGACGATCGCCCGGTTAAAGGAACAGGCGGGCATTCACAGCGAGGTGGTCGGCAGTGTGCTGGACGCGGTTGCAGAGGCGGTGCAGGAGGATGAGGAGCTGGAGATTTACACCAGCGGAGCGACGAATATTTTCAAATATCCGGAGTTGTCCGATTCCGAGAGTGCCAGAGACCTGATCAGCGCTTTTGAGGAGAAGCAGGAGCTGCGGGAACTGTTTACCGATTCGGACGGTGAACCGGGCACGGGCATCCAGGTCTATATCGGGAGCGAGACCCCGATTCAGAGAATGAAGGACTGCAGCGTCGTCACCGCCACCTATGAGCTCGGCGAGGGCATCCACGGAACAGTCGGCATTGTCGGACCGAAGCGGATGGATTACCGGATGGTCGTCGATAATCTAAAGACGCTGAAGGTTCAGCTCGATGAGATTTTCGGTAAGAAGGAGGAAAAAACATAAATTATGGAAGGAAAAGAAGAATTCAGCTGTGAGGCAGAGGATGAAGTAATGGAAGCGACGGATCCTGAAACGGAGAGGACTTCAGCGGAAGGCACCCGGGAGGATTCGAAGAATGCCGGGGAGGATGCTTCGGCAGAGACCGTTTCGGAGGATCGGGACGCGGGAACGGAGTCCCAGGCGGACGAGACGCACAAACAGGAGGCTGCGGCTGAGAGCACGCAGGAGGAAGACTCTTCCGCGGATGCTTCCGGACAGGACGCGAAGTCCGAGAAGGGCAGCTTTTTCCGAAAGAAAGAGAAAAAAGACAAAAAAGACGAGAAGATCGAGGAGCTTACCGACCGGGTTCGTCGGCAGATGGCTGAGTTTGATAATTACCGCAAGAGGACGGAAAAGGAAAAAAGCCAGATGTTTGAGACCGGAGCGAAGAGCATCATAGAGAAAATTCTTCCGGTCATTGACAGTTTCGAGCGCGGCCTGGCCGCCGTGACCGGGGAGGAAAAGAATACCGCTTTCGCGGACGGCATGGACAAGATCTACAAGCAGATGATGGCCGTGCTCGAGGAGGCGGGTGTGAAGCCGATCGAGGCGGAGGGAAAAGAGTTTGATCCGAATCTTCACAACGCAGTGATGCACATAGAGGATGAAGCGTTCGGTGAGAATATAATTGCTGAAGAATTCCAGAAGGGATATACGTACCGGGATTCAGTCGTAAGACACAGCATGGTAAAAGTGGCAAATTAGGATTTGAGATAGGAGGAAAACATCATGAGTAAAATTATCGGTATTGATTTAGGAACAACAAACAGCTGTGTGGCAGTGATGGAGGGCGGTAAGCCCGTAGTCATCGCGAACACGGAGGGCGCGCGGACGACACCGTCCGTTGTGGCATTTACGAAGACCGGTGAGCGGCTGGTCGGCGAGCCGGCAAAGCGCCAGGCCGTTACGAACGCGGAGAAGACGATTTCTTCCATCAAGAGGGAGATGGGAACCGATTTTAAGAAGGAGATCGACGGCAAGAAATATTCGCCGCAGGAGATCTCCGCGATGATTCTGCAGAAGCTGAAAGCGGACGCGGAGAATTATCTGGGCGAGAAGGTGACGGAGGCGGTGATCACGGTTCCGGCTTATTTCAACGACGCGCAGCGCCAGGCGACCAAGGACGCCGGCAAGATCGCGGGCCTCGATGTGAAGCGTATCATCAATGAGCCGACGGCGGCTGCTCTGGCTTACGGGCTTGACAATGAGCGCGAACAGAAGATCATGGTATACGACCTGGGCGGCGGTACCTTCGATGTGTCCATCATCGAGATCGGCGACGGCGTGATCGAGGTGCTTTCCACCTCCGGCGACAACCGTCTCGGCGGCGACGACTTCGACCAGAAGGTGACCGACTATATGATCTCTGAGTTCAAAAAGCAGGAGGGCGTTGATCTTTCCACAGACAAGATGGCGCTCCAGAGATTGAAGGAAGCCGCGGAAAAGGCGAAGAAAGAGCTGTCCTCCGCGACTACGACGAATATCAACCTCCCGTTTATCACGGCGACGTCCGAGGGACCGAAGCATTTTGAGATGAACCTCACCAGGGCGAAGTTCGACGAGCTGACACGCGATCTCGTAGACCGCACGACCGTTCCGGTACAGAACGCGCTGAAGGACGCCGGACTGAACGCTTCCGATCTGGGCCAGGTACTGCTGGTCGGCGGCTCCACCCGTATCCCGGCGGTTCAGGACAAGGTAAAGTCCCTGACAAATAAGGAGCCGAGCAAATCCCTGAATCCGGATGAGTGTGTGGCGTTAGGCGCTTCCATCCAGGGCGGCAAGCTTGCCGGAGACGCGGGCGCAGGCGAAGTTCTTCTGCTGGATGTCACCCCGCTTTCCCTGTCGATCGAGACGATGGGCGGTGTGGCGACGCGGCTGATCGAGAGGAACACGACCATCCCGACCAAACACAGCCAGATCTTCTCCACGGCGGCGGATAACCAGACCGCAGTGGATATCAATGTCGTACAGGGCGAGCGTCAGTTCGCGAAGGATAATAAGTCCCTTGGCCAGTTCCGTCTTGACGGCATCCCGCCGGCACGCCGCGGCGTACCGCAGATCGAGGTGACCTTCGATATTGACGCGAACGGTATCGTAAACGTTTCCGCGAAGGATCTCGGCACAGGCAAGGAGCAGCATATCACAATCACCGCGGGTTCGAATATGTCCGACGACGATATCGATAAGGCGGTGAAAGAGGCGGCGGAGTTCGAGGCGCAGGATAAGAAGCGGAAAGAGGCCATCGATACGAGAAACGAGGCGGACTCCATGGTATTCCAGACCGAGAAGGCTCTCGAAGAGGTGGGCGACGCTGTCTCCGCATCCGAGAAATCCGCGGTTCAGGCGGATATCGACGCCGTGAAAGCGATTCTTGAGAGGTGCCCCGACGCGGATCAGATGTCGGACGCGGATCTGGATGAGCTGAAGGCGGCGCAGGAGAAGCTGATGACCGGCGCGCAGCAGGTCTTCCAGAAGATGTATGAGAAGACACAGGCTGCCGGCGGCGCGGGTCCGGACATGGGCGGCTATCAGCAGGCCGGCGGTTCGGATTCGGGCTCGGACGACGATGTGGTGGACGCGGATTATAAGGAAGTGTAGAACAGAACAGGTTTCATGGAGCAGATAGAAGAATAAGCTGAAAAGAGGCACCAGGGGGCATCAGGCTTCCTGGTGCGTCAGTGCATATTTGAATTCACAGGAAAACAGATTTTAAGAGGGAATTGAGTGATATGGCGGAACAGAAAAGAGATTATTATGAGGTTCTGGGCGTGGACCGCGGAGCGGACGACGCCACGATAAAGAAAGCATACCGCAAGCTGGCCAAGCAGTATCACCCGGACGCGAATCCCGGCGACAAGGAGGCGGAGAAAAAGTTCAAAGAGGCCTCCGAGGCTTATGCCGTGCTGAGCGACACGGAAAAGCGCCGTCAGTATGATCAGTTCGGGCATGCGGCCTTTGAGGGCGGCGCGGGCGGCGCAGGCGGATTTGATTTCTCCGGCATGGATTTCGGCGATATGTTCGGCGATATTTTCGGGGACTTTTTCGGCGGAGGTTCCAGGAGGAGCTCCGGCAACGGTCCGATGAAGGGCGCGAATCTGCGGACCAGCGTTCGCATTTCATTTAATGAGGCGGTGTTCGGCTGCGAGAAGGAGATAGAGCTCGTGCTGAAGGATGAGTGTACATCCTGTCACGGAACCGGCGCGAAGCCGGGGACGTCGCCGGAAACCTGTTCGAAATGCGGCGGCAAGGGGAAGGTCGTCTTTTCCCAGCAGTCCCTGTTCGGTATGGTACAGAATGTCAGCGACTGTCCGGACTGCCGCGGTACCGGCAAGATCATAAAGGAAAAGTGTCCTGACTGCCGCGGTACCGGTTATGTGTCAGCCAGAAAGAAGATCAAGGTTTCCATCCCGGCGGGTATTGACAACGGACAGAGCGTTCGGATCCGCGACAAGGGCGAACCCGGCAGGAACGGCGGACCGAGAGGCGATCTGCTTGTCGAGGTCGTCATCACTCCGCATCCGGTCTTCCAACGTGAGGATATGAACATATTTTCCACCGCGCAGATTTCCTACGCACAGGCAGTGCTGGGCGGTGAGACCAGGATCAGTACGGTGGACGGCGACGTCGTTTATGAGGTGAAACCGGGGACGCAGACGGATACCCGGATCCGGCTGAAGGGCAAGGGCGTTCCGTCTCTGCGCAACCGGAATGTGCGCGGCGATCATTATGTGACGCTTATGGTGCAGGTTCCGACGAATCTGTCGGCGGAGGCAAAGGAGGCGCTGCGTGCGTTCGACGCGCTGGCGGGCAATACGCTCGAGAGGGGCGCGGAGGAGCCCGCGAAGCAGGGAAAGCAGAAAAAGAAGCGTTTTGGGAAAAATCAGGACTGAGAGGTAGTCATCATGAAAAACAGGACGGATCTCAGGGAGGAGCTTGAGAGTATCAACAGACGGGGATACCCGGCGTACAAGTCCCTGAAGGGACAGTATGATTTCGGGGATTTTTTGCTTTCCATCGATCATGTGCAGGGGGATCCTTTTGCGTCGCCCTCGAATCTGAGCGTGGAGATCCCGATGAAACGCGCGGGGTTTCCGGAGGAATACTGGGATCAGGATTACGCGAGGGTTGCCCTGGAGGACTGTATCCTCCGGAGATTTTCCGGTGAGTTGTCAAAGAACAGCTTTAAGGCGAAAGGCTCCGGGAAGAGCGGACTGATCGCGACCAGCCGTCCCGGACAGGAAATCCTGCACCGGTCGGCTCTTGTGATCGCGAAGGGGAAGCTGACCGCGCGGTTTGAGGTCGGATTTCCGGCAAACGGGAGGACGATCAACGCGTATGAGCTGGAGAAGATTCTGTTTGATTTCCTCCCGCCGGCAGTGACGCAGAGCCTGTTTTATAAAAACTGGAAGAAGGAAGTGCTGCAAAAGAATTATGAACTCTCGGTCGATCAGCATTTTATCCGGGAGGAACTGCCGAAACGGAAGCTCGTTGCTTTTCTGGGCGAAGGGAGTATTCTGCCGAGGATGAGCGGGGTGTCCAGCAGGCCGCTGCGCGACGCTGTGCCGCTTTCCGTGCCGGAGTCTCTGAAGGTGGAGATGGATCTTCCTTACTATGGCAGGATGAGCGGTCTGGGGATTCCGGAGGGCGTCACGCTGATCATCGGCGGAGGCTATCACGGGAAATCGACGCTGCTGCAGGCGCTGGAGCAGGGCGTTTACAACCATATCGCCGGGGACGGGCGCGAGTATGCCGTTACGGAGGATACCGCGCTGAAGCTTCGCGCAGAGGATGGACGTTCCGTTCAGAATCTCGATCTTTCCCTGTTCATCCACAATCTCCCGAACGGAAAGGATACGAAGAAATTTTCCACCGCGGACGCCAGCGGCAGCACGTCTCAGGCCGCTGCGGTGATGGAGGGGATCGAGGCCGGCAGCCATACGTTCCTGATCGATGAAGATACGTCCGCGACGAACTTCCTTGTGCGCGACGAGTTTATGCAGAAGATCGTTCACGGGGACAAGGAGCCGATCACGCCGTTCTGCGCCAGGGTGCGCGATCTGTATGAAAAGGCGGGGATTTCCACCGTCCTCGTGGCGGGCAGCAGCGGCGCTTTCTTCCATATGGCGGACACGGTGATCCAGATGGATGCCTATCATCCGCTGGATGTGCGTGAAAAGGTCGCGCAGTTTTTGCCGGAGTATCCGCTGCCTGCGTTTGAGGCGGATGCGTTCAGCCGGACTGCCGCGGTACCGGCAAGATCATAAAGGAAAAGTGTCCTGACTGCCGCGGTACCGGTTATGTGTCAGCCAGAAAGAAGATCAAGGTTTCCATCCCGGCGGGTATTGACAAC
The DNA here is from genome assembly GCA_021202015.1 of Clostridiales bacterium. Classification (GTDB taxonomy): domain Bacteria; phylum Bacillota; class Clostridia; order Lachnospirales; family Lachnospiraceae; genus Eubacterium_I. The sequence goes on from JAJQDV010000013.1 coordinate 62,884, forward strand.
GGACAGAGCGTTCGGATCCGCGACAAGGGCGAACCCGGCAGGAACGGCGGACCGAGAGGCGATCTGCTTGTCGAGGTCGTCATCACTCCGCATCCGGTCTTCCAACGTGAGGATATGAACATATTTTCCACCGCGCAGATTTCCTACGCACAGGCAGTGCTGGGCGGTGAGACCAGGATCAGTACGGTGGACGGCGACGTCGTTTATGAGGTGAAACCGGGGACGCAGACGGATACCCGGATCCGGCTGAAGGGCAAGGGCGTTCCGTCTCTGCGCAACCGGAATGTGCGCGGCGATCATTATGTGACGCTTATGGTGCAGGTTCCGACGAATCTGTCGGCGGAGGCAAAGGAGGCGCTGCGTGCGTTCGACGCGCTGGCGGGCAATACGCTCGAGAGGGGCGCGGAGGAGCCCGCGAAGCAGGGAAAGCAGAAAAAGAAGCGTTTTGGGAAAAATCAGGACTGAGAGGTAGTCATCATGAAAAACAGGACGGATCTCAGGGAGGAGCTTGAGAGTATCAACAGACGGGGATACCCGGCGTACAAGTCCCTGAAGGGACAGTATGATTTCGGGGATTTTTTGCTTTCCATCGATCATGTGCAGGGGGATCCTTTTGCGTCGCCCTCGAATCTGAGCGTGGAGATCCCGATGAAACGCGCGGGGTTTCCGGAGGAATACTGGGATCAGGATTACGCGAGGGTTGCCCTGGAGGACTGTATCCTCCGGAGATTTTCCGGTGAGTTGTCAAAGAACAGCTTTAAGGCGAAAGGCTCCGGGAAGAGCGGACTGATCGCGACCAGCCGTCCCGGACAGGAAATCCTGCACCGGTCGGCTCTTGTGATCGCGAAGGGGAAGCTGACCGCGCGGTTTGAGGTCGGATTTCCGGCAAACGGGAGGACGATCAACGCGTATGAGCTGGAGAAGATTCTGTTTGATTTCCTCCCGCCGGCAGTGACGCAGAGCCTGTTTTATAAAAACTGGAAGAAGGAAGTGCTGCAAAAGAATTATGAACTCTCGGTCGATCAGCATTTTATCCGGGAGGAACTGCCGAAACGGAAGCTCGTTGCTTTTCTGGGCGAAGGGAGTATTCTGCCGAGGATGAGCGGGGTGTCCAGCAGGCCGCTGCGCGACGCTGTGCCGCTTTCCGTGCCGGAGTCTCTGAAGGTGGAGATGGATCTTCCTTACTATGGCAGGATGAGCGGTCTGGGGATTCCGGAGGGCGTCACGCTGATCATCGGCGGAGGCTATCACGGGAAATCGACGCTGCTGCAGGCGCTGGAGCAGGGCGTTTACAACCATATCGCCGGGGACGGGCGCGAGTATGCCGTTACGGAGGATACCGCGCTGAAGCTTCGCGCAGAGGATGGACGTTCCGTTCAGAATCTCGATCTTTCCCTGTTCATCCACAATCTCCCGAACGGAAAGGATACGAAGAAATTTTCCACCGCGGACGCCAGCGGCAGCACGTCTCAGGCCGCTGCGGTGATGGAGGGGATCGAGGCCGGCAGCCATACGTTCCTGATCGATGAAGATACGTCCGCGACGAACTTCCTTGTGCGCGACGAGTTTATGCAGAAGATCGTTCACGGGGACAAGGAGCCGATCACGCCGTTCTGCGCCAGGGTGCGCGATCTGTATGAAAAGGCGGGGATTTCCACCGTCCTCGTGGCGGGCAGCAGCGGCGCTTTCTTCCATATGGCGGACACGGTGATCCAGATGGATGCCTATCATCCGCTGGATGTGCGTGAAAAGGTCGCGCAGTTTTTGCCGGAGTATCCGCTGCCTGCGTTTGAGGCGGATGCGTTCAGCCTGCCCGACGTTGCGCGTATTTTCTGGGGAAAGCCCGCGAAACAGGGCGGCGCTTCTGCCCGCGGGACGGGAGGGCATTACGGTAAGGACAGCAGATCGGGAGGCGACAGGCCGGGAAACGGGAACCGCGGACGTGAGGAGCGGATCAAAACGAAGGTGATGTCGACGGACGGTTTTTCCCTGAATCATGATATGGTGGATCTGCGCTATGTCGAGCAGATCACAGACAGCGAGCAGACGGCGGCGCTGGCGAAGATGATGAAATATGTGCTGACGCATATGTCCGGCACGGTTTCGGTGGATCGTCTGGCGAAGATGCTGGAGCGGCAGATCGAACAGGGCGGGCTGGAACCGTTCATGGACGGTTACGGATATTGCGGGCTGGCCATGCCGCGTGTGCAGGAGATTTACGCGATGCTGAACCGCTACCGATAACGGAGTTAGCGATGTCTATATCCAAAATCATTATCACGAAGATGGATTTTTTAAGCAGTGATGTTTTGCTTTGCGGCCTGATCGAGAACGACCGGCTGACTGAGGTGCATCTGGAACAGCTTCACCGAACCACTGTTCTCGGAAATATCTATGTGGGCAGAGTGCAGCGTGTTCTCGAAAATATCAATGCTGCCTTTGTGGAAATCTCTCCGGGATTTTCCTGTTATCTTCCCCTGGAGAACGTGAAGGATCCGATCTGTGTGAAAAGACGTTCTTCCCGTCGGATATCGGCGCAGGATGAACTGCTTGTACAGGTACAGAAGGAAGCGGTCAAATCAAAAGCCGCGACAGTTTCTACGAATCTCAGTCTCACCGGACGGTATGTCGTTTTGACGACTGAGAACAAAACGGTCGGCATTTCCTCCAGGCTGGATCGGAAGTCGAGGGAGCATTACAAAGAACTGATGGAGGACCGGGGATGCACGGACTACGGCGTGATCATCCGTACGAATGCAAAACACGCAGCGGACGATGAGATTTTATCAGAGATCGGAGAATTGGAAAATCAGCTGCGAAATATGATGGCTCATGCTGAAAACCGTACCTGTTTTTCCTGTCTTTATCGGACGGCGCCCGGGTATCGTACTTTTCTTAAAAATGTTTATATCGACTCGCTCAGAGAGATTGTGACAGACATTCCGCCTGTATATGAGGAGCTGTCCGCTTACTGTAAATGTTATAAAGATCTCGAAAAGATTCCGCTCCGCCTTTATGAGGATGCGGATTATCCGCTGGCGAGTCTTTATAATCTGAATAAACAGCTGGAACGCGCCGTGAAGAAAACGGTTTATCTGAAATCGGGCGGTTTTCTTGTGATCGAGCCTACGGAGGCCATGACGGTGATCGATGTAAATACCGGAAAAAGCATTTCCGGAAAAGACCCGCAGGAACATTTTCGGAAAACAAACCTGGAAGCGGCAAAAGAAATCGCGCACCAGATTCGGCTACGCAATCTTTCCGGAATCATTATTATCGATTTCATAGACCTGACCTCAAAGGCAGATCAGCAGGAACTGCTGGATTTTCTGAAAAAACAGGTCAGATCTGATTCCGTTCCCGTGCAGGTGCATGATATTACACGCCTGAACCTGGTGGAGGTGACGCGAAAAAAGGTAGAAAAATCATTGAGGGAGATGTTAGATTCTGCGGGATTTGCGGCACACTGTGGTTAGCGGCGTCTATGGGGTCAGACCGTGCGTCCAGCTAAGGTCGCAACATTTAGCGGGTGGAA